>CAZXXV010000243.1:0-7075 GCA_964644725.1 uncultured bacterium | reverse complement strand
AATCACATGCCAATTCTACGGCACGACCCCCTCGAAGCGCTTGCTCGAGACATCTTCCAGGCCATCCGCGTCCCGCCGGATGGGGCCGCGTGGATGGCGCAGTTGCTGGTCCGGGCCAACCTGCGCGGGCATGATTCCCACGGAGTCATCCGCGTCCCCCAGTACATCGCCTCGTGGCGCAAGGGCGAGGCCAATCCCACGGCCGAGCCCCAGATCGTCCAGGAAGGCCCGGCCACGGCCCTGGTGGACGGCAAGCTGGGCTTCGGCCAGATCGTGGCCCATCGCGGGATGGAAGTGGCCATGGAGAAGGCGGCGGCGGTCGGCGTCTCGACTGTCGGCGTCTTCAACAGCAATCACATCGGCCGCCTGGCGGATTACACAGAGATGGCGCTGGAGCGGGATATGCTGGCCATCCTGGCCGTGAATGCCGGCGGCGCCGGACAGCGGATGGCTCCCTGGGGAGGCCGCGCACCGCGCCTGAGCACGAACCCCATCGCCTTTGCCTGCCCGGCGGGGAATAGCGCACCCATCAGCTTCGACATTGCGACCACCGTCGCTGCGGAGGGGAAGGTCCGGGTGAAGCGGAACCGGAAGGAACAGATCCCCCTCGGGTGGGTCCTGGACGCGGAGGGACGCCCCACGACAGACCCGAACGCCCTCTACGGCACTCCCCCAGGCACCATTCTCCCGGCCGGCGGCCACAAGGGATACTGCCTGGCGCTGATGATCGAGGTCCTGGGAGGGATCATGGCCCGGGGCGGGTACTCGACAGAGCATCCCGGACCCATCCGGAACGGGGTCTTCATGATCGTCGTGGATATCGCGCGCTTCGTCCCACCCGGCACCTTCCGCGCCGAGGTGGACGATTTAATCCGATACCTCAAGACCTGTCCAACGGTGCCAGGGACGGACCAGATCCTCACCCCAGGCGAGCCAGAGGCGGTCATGGAGGCGGAGCGTCGCCGGTCGGGGATCTTCGTCGACGACCAGACCTGGCACCAGATTCAGGAGATCGGGCGGGAGCTGGGGGTGACGGTACCGGTCGTCTGAAGGAAGGCATCGGCTGAGCATCCGTCTTGCGGCGGCTATGGATCCTGTGGTGCGCGCGTCACGGCCATCAGTTTCAGAGGGCGGGATGGGTCTATGCGGGGCTCGGGTGCTGCGTCGATCAATCGTGTGGCGGATCGGCCTGTCGGCCGCCGTACTCCTCGCCGGCGCGGGCTGTGAGTATCACGTCCGGGAAGTGGCGAAGCTTCCCCTCCAGGTCGAGGTCGAAAATCCAGGCCATCTCCGAGTGGTAGTCGTCGAAGCCAGGAAGCGGGCACTGCCCGCGGCGGAGCTACCGCCGTACCAGCGTGCGGGTTCCCGCTGGGATTATACGGTCAGGTTTACTGAAACCAGCGGGGTGGGGGTCCAGTTCCGGGAGGTGCAAGCCACTGTCTGGAGCCTGACGGGGGTGAGGGCGACCCGGACGATCCCGCTCGCCAGCCGGGTCGAGCCGGGGGGAACAACTCCGATCTTCATTGACGCGACCCTGTCAACTTCCAATCCGGAAGAGCCGGGGAACCTCACCGGGGTGCAGGAACTCGTGTTCCTCGGGCAGGATGACCGCGGCGTACCGGTTCGGGTGATCGTCCGGGTTCCTCTGGAATAAGGCCAGGGAGAATACTAACCGCCAAGGCGCCAAGAGCGCCAAGTTTTTCTGGCAACTGGGCAATCCGGCGCACCCGAGGGTACCCGGCAACTCGGAACTCCTGATTGCCAAGTTGCCGAATCGCCTGATTGGCAGCCCTTGGCGGCCTTGGCGCACCAATCCGCCTGAGGCGGATGCCGTTGGTACCGGCGGTTCGTTCTTTCTCCCGGATTGGGATTAGGTGACGGCGTAGGGGCGCAGGATCTCGGGAAGCTGTGCTGTGAAGGTCGAGCGGGCCATGACCCGGTCGCACCCGGCCTCCACAGCGGCGGCTTTGAGGTCATGCTGCACGTGAGAGAAGAAGGCGAGGAGGGCGGTATCCTTCAACTTGGGATCCGCCCTCACCCGACGAATTGTCTCCAGAGGCCGACAGCCCTCGGCGTTCAGGTCGAAGATCACGAGGTCGGGACGAAAAGCTCGCAGCTTCTCTTCAAGCTCTTCGGGTGAGCGGGCCAAAACCAGCGGCACGTTGAGCCGCCCTGCCGTCTCGGCAATCTTGGCCCCGAAGAACAGGTCGTCAACCGCGGCGAGTACGCGAACCACGTTCCTCCCCGCCGGCTGGTTCGCCTTATCCGTCTTTCTTCAAGAGCTTGGCCACTCGCGGCGCTCGGAGCCTGTGGGGCGACTGCAGGCCGGAGCCGAGCAGGGGCCGGACATAGAACAGGAAAGCTCCGGTCACGTCGTTGCCCTGATCGTTGATGAACTCGTCCGACATCGTCCTTGTCTTCGCCCCGATTTCCTCCAGCGGGCTGAGCCGGTAGTCCACGGAGTAGTTTCCAGTCCGGTGGATGGTGACCGAGCCGTCCAGGTTGTGCCAGAGGGCATACTGGACCGCCCGTTCGCCCACCTCTCGTGCCTCATGCTGGTCCACGTCCGACACGCAACCGAAGAAGGATCGCTGCAGATACCCGAACGTGTCCGACCGAATTCGCTTGATATTCAGGTGCTGCTTCACCTGTTGAGCGAGGAGATCCCCTAGGGCGCCGGTGCCGGAGAGCTGGATATTCCCGTGGGCGTCCTTCTCGACGCGGTCCATCAGCTTGGTGATGATCGGGTTCCCCTCGGCATCGACGATCCCCTCGGAGACCGCTACGACGCATCGTCCGAAGCGCTCGTAGGTGGTCTTGACGTGCTTGAGGAAGTTGTCGATGTTGAACGGCCGCTCCGGCAGGTATATGAGGTGTGGGCCGTCGTCGGGGTATTTCCGGGCGACGGCCGAGGCGGCGGTGAGGAACCCGGCATTGCGGCCCATGACTACCGCAATGTAGACGCCGGGCAGGGCGGCGTTGTCTAGGTTCGCCCCAATGAACGCCTGGGCAACGAACCGCGCCGCCGAGCCATAGCCGGGGGTGTGATCGTTCACCACCAGGTCGTTGTCAATCGTCTTGGGGATGTGGATGGCCCGGAACTCGTAATCCGCCTTCTCAGCCTGCTCGTTGACGATGCACACGGTGTCGGCCGAGTCGTTCCCGCCGATGTAAAAGAAGTAGCGGACGTCGTGCGCCCGCATGACCCGGAACATCTCCAAGCAGTACTTTTCGTCCGGTTTGTCCCGGGTGGAGAACAGCGCCGAGGCCGGGGTCATCCCCACTTGCTCGAGGTTGTGGGTCGTCTCCTGGGTCAGATCCAGGAAATCCTCGTTCACGACGCCTCGGACGCCATGGACGGCGCCGTACACGCTGGTCACCTGCGGGAACTTCCGCGCTTCCAGCACGACCCCGACCATCGACTGGTTGATAACGGCAGTGGGGCCCCCACCCTGTGCGACCAAGACCTTGCCTTGCAGTTTCATCCGAACCTCCTCAACCCCCCTCTCCGTGAATCCGAGAATGACTCCAGGACTCCCAGAAGCTCCAACCTTATAAATTCTAGCACGCTCGCAGAAAACGGGTAAAGCGAAAAGGCGGCAAGATTTCGCCCATCAGACAAGACCGCGCAGGGCGGCTGGCGTTCCTGCGGCTACTTTGCCAGCACCCGTGAGAGTTCCAAGAGGTGAAGGTCCAGGGGCTTCTTCTTCCCAACGATCTCGCACAGCGGCGTGGTTTTCACCTCGCCCTTGATGAAGCCGACTAGCACCCCGTGTTCGCCCCGGGCGAGCGCCTCGGTCGCGCCTGCCCCCAGCCGGGTGGCCAGGATCCGGTCGAACGCCCCAGGCGCGCCGCCCCGTTGGACATGGCCCAGGGTAGTGGCCCGGAGGTCGAAACCGAGTTCCTCCCGGTGGTCTCGGAAGTGGGCGGCCATTGCCTCGGCGTTGTACTTCGCCCCCTCGGCGACCACGACCAGGGCGTGCGGCTTCCCCCGCTCGTACGCCGTGCGAAGCTCTGCCGCCACCGCATCCGGATCCGTCTCCAACTCCGGGATCACCGCGGCCTCGGCGCCACCGGCGATCCCGGCCATCAAGGCGAGATACCCGCAATCCCGGCCCATGACCTCCACCAGGAAGGCCCGCTGGTGAGACGAGGCGGTCGTCTTCAACCGATCAATGGCCTCCAGGGCGATATTCAGGGCGGTGTCCACGCCTATGGTGATGTCCGAACCGTACAGATCGTTGTCGATCGTCGAGGCGACCCCGACCACCGGGAAGCCCATCTGGAAGAGGTGATGCGCACCCGTCTGGGACCCGTTCCCCCCGATGACGACGAGGGCCTCGACATCCCGCTCCCTCAGATGCCGAATGGCGGTTCGTCGTCCCGCCTCTGTCTCGAATTCATGGCTTCTCGCGCTCCCCAACATGGTGCCGCCTCGCTGGAGGATGCCGCCCACGTCCCGCGCTGAGAGCGAGTCCATCAGGCCGGAGATCAGACCGGCGTACCCGTTGCGGACGCCGAAGACTTCCCATCCCCGCTCAAGGCCTGTGCGGACGACCGCGCGAATGGCTGCGTTCATCCCTGGGGCGTCACCTCCGCTGGTCAGGACAGCAATCCGCTTCATGGTGGGTCTCCTCGGTTCGCAGTGACGGGTGCTCGAATGAGCCGCCTGAGCCTAAGCGCACGTCCCGGCCCTGTCAAGGCTCCGGCATCGCGGAGAGTACATTTCAGCCCAAACGCCGGCGAGGTTTGCGACCGCACTGGAACGAGCCAGTTGACCCCGCGGATGCCCGCCGGCGCCACGTTTCCTTCCCTGCACCGCGAGGGGTGATCCGCCTTGACACCGCCAAACGGCCGGCTCCCCCATTACTCTTTCAAGTGACCCGCGGCAGAAGGTGTCTTGGGCAGCCAGCAAGGAAACACTCAGGCGGGGCTCAGCAACCTGACAAACTTGGCAACGGGTCCCGGACTACGCGTCCCGGATTACCAGGGGAGGAATGGAGCTACGCTGATGCGAGGTCCCTGACATGAAGAATCTCACTCCTACCCATGGTACGTACATCCGATTCCATGAGCGTCAGGACCGCAACTGTTCTTCCCTCAGCCGTGACAAATTCGACCTCAAACCCTTCACCATCGGCATAGGGATGGACCACTGCCCCAACGTCACCCTTCCTTAAACCGTGCTCAAGAACATCGCGGGTGAGCACGACCGTCTCCAGCTCATGAATCATCTCATGTCCTCCAATGCCCATATCACAGCGGATATGCCGTTACGAAGCGAGGAATATCCTGTCCCGTTTCAACGATCCAGACCGTCCGCAGCCTCACCCGATTTCCCGACGGTGTCGTGATCACACCATCCACGATGTACTTCACACCATGTCGCGAGGCTACGGTTTCGACCACCGCTTCCGTCGTGACGATCCCGACCAATCCTTGCTCAAGGACTGCGATGTTTGATTGGTCAAAGCCAATTCCCCGGAAGAACTTCGCCTTCGATCTACCCACCGGATGAGCGTCGGAAAGCAGATACCTCGTGAGTTTTTCCGGATCGAGTCGCGCGCCCGCAGCGTTCGGTAGCCTCATCCGAAGGTCTCGTGATTTTGCATCAGATCGCCACTGATGGTCGCGGTTCCTGGCATATTCGCAGCGGAGGGAGCATGAATATCGCTTCGGACCGTGTCATCTCAGGGAAGCGAGATCGCCCCTCACACGACTACCCTCTCTGTCCCCACGGCCTACATCGAGAGAGACCGGCGTTCTGGACCGTTCCGGCAACTCTCCCGCATTCTCAGCGGCGGGTCCCGCCTTGGCCAATATCTCCTGTCCTGCCCCCACGGGTCTGTTGAAGCTTACCCCGACTGCTGCCCCGGGGTCAATTGCAACCTCCCCCGCCCAGCCTTCTCGCTTGCCAGCTTTCGCGCCTTCGCGGAGCGGTCCGCCTTGACACCGACGAACCGGCCGGGTTCTCTTTTGCTCAGTACTTCTCCGCGTGGGCCGCGGCGGAAGGTGTCTTGAGCGGCAAGCAAGGGACAGCTAAGGCGGGGCTGAGTAACTTGACATACTTGGCAACGTCCCCCATTACCACGAAGTCGGCCCGGTCGGCGTCCTCCCGGAAGATCGGGCGCCGTTCGAGGCCGCGCACCATCACATGGTGGAGGGTCCCGGGGGCGTCGAGGTGCGGTTGCCGCAACATGGCATGGTCACCCTAGCACAAGGCGACGGAGGATGCGACGTCCCCTATTCCCCCGTCCCCCATTCCCCGCCCCACCACGGCCGACTCCGTTTTGTCTTGCCACCGGCCTGCGATCAAGGTATAGAAGATATGTCAGTCCGAGCTTTCCTCTCTTCACCCTCTTTCGCGGAGGACCAACCAATGGTCCAGAAACTGATGGCACCCCTCCGAAAGGCTCTGCGTCAACTGGAAACGGAGAAACGGCGAATCGATCGTGAGATCACGGCGGTCCGAGCCGCCCTTGAGGCGTTGGGAGACAAGGGCCGAGGGACCCCCGCCTCCTCCACTCGCGCAAAAGCGAGGCGGCGTCGGATGAGCCTCGCGGCCCGCCGGGTAGTCAGTCAGCGGATGAAGGCGTATTGGACGAAGCGGAGGGCGGCATCCGCCAAGGGCAAAGTGAAGGGGACACAGCAGGGCAAGTAAGCAGCTCGGCACTATTCCCTTGCCGGGCCTCAGTCGACGCTAGGCCTCCCGGTCTGTGTCGCTCCGTGAAGCATGGGCGTGATCGCCGTGAGCAGGCATTCCGGCTCGACCCTCGCCGGCAATGCCCCCGCCTTTCTTATCGCTCCCGATGCTGGCACTCCCAGTCCGCAGCCGAGTGGCTCAGGCGGTGATATCCGAGGATTCGCAGGGGCGTCAATACCAAGGAGGCGGATGCGGAGTTTGGTCCCCTCCGAAGTGAGAGCCACGAGGGTGTCCCCGTCACTGACGCGCTCCACGGTGGCGATGAGGGTGCGGGGGGTGGCCGCATGGCGAGCCCCCAGAGTAGAGGAAGGCGGGGCGGGACCAGCAAAGGAGCTTGCAAAAGTCTACGCATGGAATGGTGAAGACTAACCC
>CAZXXV010000242.1:0-7078 GCA_964644725.1 uncultured bacterium | reverse complement strand
GAGGGGGGAGGGACTCAGGACGGTTCCTGGGCAACCCTCCCCTACTCTACCGGTTCGATTGCAACGGGACTTGCTAGAGCCAGCGACCTCGCGTATAAGGGTGCGACCCAGATCACAGGGGTACACCCTGGTGACCCTGGGGCAACCCCGACAGAGGATACCTGATGGCCGAGCGACGCACCACCTTCGTCTCGCGGGGGAGCCGTTACAGCACCGAGGCGGATGCCACGTTCCTGGAACTGGCGCATCTCGTGGGACTGAGCCTGCCCTCGCTCTGCGGCGGTCGGGGCAAGTGCACCAAGTGCCGCTGCCAGCCTCGGGGACCGGTGACAGAACCCACCGCGCTCGAACTGGAGATGCTGACGGAACAGGAACTCGCCCGGGGCATTCGCCTGGCGTGCCAGGCACGGCCTGCGGGAGAGGTCGAGGTCGCCATCGAGGAGGAGATCCTCGACAAGGGGGGCTATGTCGAGGTCACGGTGGAACCGGAGCCGCTGCTTCGCAAGGTCTACCTGGAGCTACCCCCCGCCGCCCTCCACGACGACCTCTCGGATGTCGAGCGGATCCAGAAGGTGCTGGGGAAGTCGATTCGCGTCAGTCTCGCGACGCTTCGAGAACTGCCCTCGGTGCTGCGTCGGGATGAGTTCCGGGTGACCACCACGCTGTGGGATCTGGGGAACGGCCGGGAGGAGTTGCTGGCGGTGGACGCCGGGGACACGCGGGAGCGTGCGTACGGCATCGCCTTCGACATCGGGACGACCACGGTTGTGGGCTACCTTATTGACCTTCTATCGGGCAAGGAGATCGCCCGATCCTCCAGGCTCAATGGCCAGCAGCCCTGGGGGGCGGACGTCCTCTCCCGGGCGAGCCACGCCATGGAGAAGTCCCACGGGGTGGCGGATCTGCAGGCGGCGGTCGTGGGCACGCTCAACCAGATCATCGCCGACTGCTGCTCCTCGGTGGATCCACGCGACGTGTACTACATGACGGTGGTCGGAAACTCCATCATGCATCACCTGGCCCTCGGGATCACGCCCGCCACCATCGCCGTGAGCCCCTACGTGCCGGTGACCCGCGACGGCCTGACGCTTCGCGCGGCTGACCTGGGCATCGCCCTCGGGAACGCTCAGGCCTACTTCCTGCCTCTCATCGGGGCCTACGTCGGGGCCGACACATTAGCCGTGATCATGGCCACGGACCTGGATGAATCGGACGAGATCCGCCTGGCGGTGGACATCGGCACCAACGGCGAGATGGCCCTGGGCTCCCGGGACCACATCCTGGCCTGCTCGGCCCCGGCGGGACCGGCTTTCGAGGGAGCGGAGATCCGACAGGGCATGCGGGCCTCGGCCGGCGCAATTGACCGGGTCCGAATCCTGGAGGACGTCCGGGTCTGGACCATCGGAGACGTGCCGCCCAAGGGGATCTGCGGCTCGGGCCTGATTGACGCTCTGGCCCAGATGGTCCGGCGGGGCATCGTTGAGGAGAGCGGGCGCCTTCTCCCGCGTCCCGACCTGGAGGGGCACCTTCCGCCCAAGGTCCTGGAGCGGATCGTGGGGCAGGACTACAGATGGGAGTTCGTCCTTTCCCGGGATCCCTACGTCGCCATCACCCAGGACGATGTGCGGCAGCTCCAGCTCGCCAAGGGGACGATCCTCTGCGGCGTCCACATCCTGATGGAGGAGTTGGGGATCGACGCCTCGCAGATCACGCAGGTGTACCTGGCAGGGGCCTTCGGCAACTTCATCGACAAGCGGAGCGCCCTGGGGATCGGTATGCTGCCCCCGACCATCCCACCCAACCGCATCATGGGCGTTGGGAACGCGGCCGGCCAGGGCTCCCGCATGACCCTCCTCTCGAAATCCATCCGCCGGCGCGCCGAGACGCTGGCCCGCCACATCGAATACTTCGAACTCTCCAAGCACCCCCGCTTCGAAGAAGTCTTCATCGAGTCCATGAGCTTCGAGCGGTAGCGCCCCGCCCATTCAGCATTGATTTGTTGATAGCAAATATCAGGGGTTTGCTGTGTCCTGGGCGCCCGATCTGAGGCTCGCGTTTCAGCGTGGCCATCCTTCATGCAGGGTCATTTGCTCATTATAAGGCGCGGCAAGAATGTGACCACCGAGGGGACATAGGTGATCAGTATGAGCACTGCCACCATGACCAGGATCTGTGGCAGGAGCGGTCGGAGGACCGTGGAAACCGACCTTCCCGACAGCCCGCACGCCACAAACAGCCCGAGCCCGACCGGCGGCGTGACCATCCCGATAGCCAACCCGACGATCACTATCAACCCGAAGTGGATCGGATCGATGCCATAGGAGTTGACGATGGGCATCAGAATGGGGGTGATGATGAGCAGGATTGCGGTCGTGTCGAGTAAGCACCCCGCGATCAGGACCAGGATATTGATGATGAGGAGCGTGACCGCCCTGTTCGGAGAAATCGACAGCACTGCCTTCGTGAACGCTTGTGGGATCTCCGCTATGGTCAGGATCCAACCAAAAAGAGCCGATGTGGCCACGACGAACATCACCATGCTCGAGACCGTCGCGGCGCGCCTGAGGATCCCAGGGATGTCTTTCAGCGTCATTTCTCCGTACACGAACAGCTCCACGATAATCCCATAGAACACCGCGACCGCGGCCGCTTCGGTCGCGGTAAAGACGCCCGCGAACATCCCGCCCAGGATGATAACCGGGAGTCCCAGGGCGGGAAGTGCCTTCAGTCCGCTGGCGAGAACACCCTTCACGGTGGGGGCGCTCGCCCCGAGATAGACCTCTCCTCCCTTCCGGACATAGAGGTAGGTCAGGCCCATCAACGAGAATCCCACGAGGATTCCGGGTACCACGCCGCCCAAAAAGAGGGCTGCCACAGAGATCCCGCTGAGGTAGCTGAGGATGACCATCGGGATGCTGGGCGGGATGATCGGACCTATCGTACCGGATGATGCTTGAATCGCAGTCGCAAAGTCGGGATCGTAACCTTTCTTGATCATGGCAGGGAGCATGAGCGACCCCACGGCCGCCGTGTCGGCGCTGGCCGAGCCTGTGATTCCCGCAAAGAACATGGAGGTGATGATCGTGACGTGGGCGAGGCTCCCCCGAATGTGGCCGACGAGGGCCATGGAAAAATCAACGAGCCTCTTCGAAGAGGCGCCCACGGTCATTACCTCGCCGGCAAGCATGAACAGAGGGACAGCGAGTAAAGGGAAGCTATCCAGAGCGACGACCATCCGCTGTGCCGCGACAGCAACAGGAATGTCGCCAATGTAGAGCATCCCCGCAAGACAGCCGAGCCCGATGGCAAACGCGATCGGCAAATTGAGCGCCGCAAACAGGAACATTACGCCTAACAGAATCAGGCCCACCATGCAGCTTCTCCTCTAAGTCCGGATGGCCTCCCGGGTTGCCGGAACAGGTCCCGCACAGATCCGGGCATCCCCATGTCCGGAACCCAGCTCGTCAGACCAGTCCCGCGGAGAGGCCGAGCGTTGTCCTGCTTCGCC
Source organism: uncultured bacterium (assembly GCA_964644725.1). Classification (GTDB taxonomy): domain Bacteria; phylum Methylomirabilota; class Methylomirabilia; order Methylomirabilales; family 2-02-FULL-66-22; genus 2-02-FULL-66-22. The sequence goes on along the minus strand of CAZXXV010000242.1, from coordinate 3,570 downwards.
GTCCGCAGCAAAGGAAGGAAGCATCGCCTTGGGGGTCAGCGAACGCGAATCCGCAAAATAGCTACCCGCCGGAACTCGCAGGGGCCTCGCGGTAGCCCAGCGACTGGACGAGTAACTCCAAGAGCATGAGCGCGGCCCCGACAGGCAATGCCAAATACACATAGCTCATGGGCATACCCAGGGCCGGCGACTGCTGGTCATGAGCCACGGCTGTGACCTTAATCCCTGCGATGAATAGCACAGCCAGCATGACCCCCATCACCAGCCGCCCGCCCGTCTCCAAATGGTGCTTGATGCTCCCAGGGAAACTTCTTACCAGGAGATCCACTCCGATATGTGCTCCTTTTCGCAGGCAAACTTCCGCACCGAGGAAAGACAGCCAGACGAAGCTATAGCGCGAGACCTCTTCTGACCAAGCCAGCGGGAAATTGAAGAAATACCTGGTGACGACCGCTACGAATACGACCGAGGCGAGCACTGCCGTCAGCATCATCACGGCGACATCTACCAGCCGATCAAATGACCGTTTCACCTGGGCCAAGGTCCACATCAGTTCTCTCCTTCAGGGGCAGCGTGAACCGGCATGTCACGGAACAAACGTGGTCCCCAATTAGCCGACCCGAATCTCAGCCGAGAAAAGCAGACGGGGGAAGAGAGACGAATCTCCTCCCCCTTACTGACGCTTGCAGGGCTAGTTCTCTACTTGGTCTGTAGTACAGCCTCAATCTTGTCTTTGCCAACCTCACTCTCATACTTTTTCCAGACGACCGAGACCGCCTGGACAAATTTCTCCCGTTCTTCCCCACTGATCGTATATACCTGCACACCCTCCTTCTTGAGCTCTTCGAGCAGGCGCGTATCCATTTCCCGTTGGACCTTGCGCTGATAGAGCTGGGCCTCGTACGCGGCCTCCTCGATGGCACGCAGGACCTCAGGGCTCAGGCCGGTCGCGACCTTCTCGCTCATCAGATGTACGTTATTGAGCTTGAACAGGGGTAGGGTGGTGAGATGCTTGGCGATCTCATAGTGTTTGAGCTGCTTATACCAGATCCAAGGGCTGTCGCATCCGTCGACCACACCCTGCTGCAAGGCCGAGTACGTTTCCTTGGAACTCATAGGGACACCCCTGGCCCCGAGCGCGTCGTATATCGCGATATGCATCGGGCTCTCCATCGTGCGGAACTTCAACCCTTTTATATCTTCGAAATTCCTGATGGGCCGTCTCGCGTACGGACCGCGCCATCCCCCATCGACAAATGCGAGGACATGAAAGCCCTTTGCCTTGAAGTAGCCCGCCATCTCTTTCCCGATGGGCCCATCCACGACCTTCTCCCAGTGTTGGTCGTCCCGGAAGAGGAAGGGGAGCTCGAAGAGCATGGTGCGGGGAACATATCGGGTCATAACTGCGTTGGAAGGAACCGCGATCTCAATGGAGCCAAGCTGTACACCTTCCGCCAAGTCGCGATCCTCCCCCAGCTGGCCGGCGGGAAAGATCTTGATCTCTACCCGTCCTTTGGTTTTCTCCGTCACCTTCTTGGCAAATTCTATTGCACCCAGGTCGAAAGGATTTCCGGGGGGCCCCACATGGGCATACTTCATCAGGATTTTTTCCGCCCCCCAGCCAAAGTCAGGGAGAAAGGCGAACCCTAGACCGAGCGAGAAAGCCAAAGCCAGGATCCCCCCGCCCTTGATTTTGCCAATCAGCCTCTCCATCGTTTGTCCCTCCTTCCACCACGATTGCCGAATCCCCGGATCACGACGCTACCCCAAGCCGATTGCTGCCCCCAGCAATGACGGCTGGACCACTCTTGAGCAGCGCTCCTACCGTCTAGGAGCCAGCGGAAATGGCAGGATCCCTCAAGAACCGTCTATCCCCGCCCTTTGTCATTCAGAGGATCATCTGTGCGATCCAATCCCAAGCCGCTTGACAAGGTTCCCTCCAAGAACCAGCGCCTGTTCCCCGGGATCTTGGAAGATACTCTCCACTATTGCGTGTTTTATCGCTGGCTTCGCGAATGGCCCATCACTGCCGGCCACAAACCGTCCGGCGCCATAGCGCTCGGCCAACTCCGTGAGGCTGTCCGGACAAGTCGTGAGATCAAAGAGAACGTTTTCACAAGGACCGACAGATTGAGCCACCGTCTTTAATCCCCACATGTAACCCACGTGCGCCATCAGAAAGAGCAGATCGGGATAGTCCCTGGCCACATCCGCTAAGGCTTCTGGAGTGTTGTAGTTCGAATCCGCCGCAGCATGGACCAAGATGATGAGCGGCTTTCCCGCCTGGCGCTGGAGAGCCACGAGCTTGTCCAGGATGTGACGCACGGTCCAGTGGTTCACAGGGAAGCCGTGCTCGCGCGGGTGCATCTTCAGGCCCCAGAGGTCAAGCTCCAGGATGATTCGCTCGCATTCTTCCAGGGCAAGATTCCGGGAGATTCCCCCGAACTTTGTTCCGCGCTTCTCGATGGGATAAGTGTATGCTCGGGGGGGCTGGAGCCAAGGATTGATCGTGCCTAAACCCAAGACTCGGTCGGGAAACATTCGCTGAATCTTTGCAATGTAGTCGTTTCCGATATAGGGATTCCACTCAGGCGTCTGGTGGCAAGCACCCTGATTCAATTGGAAGATCATCTGGACATCAATCCCGCCGCGATCCATCCAGGGGATCAGCTCCTCTTCCGCGACGAAGGTGCACGTGGAACTGACACCCACATGGGCATGGCAATCGACGACTGGCCAACGGCTGCCGAATGTCATCGGTCACCCTCCATTGGGGTGTGTTCTTTTCCATGCTCTTTGAGAAAGGCGAGGATGTAATCTCTCGATTTCCTCAAGTGCTTCCTCAGGTGTCTAATGGCTTCTTCGGCATTGCGCTTTCTGATGGCTTCGAGAATATCGAGGTGCTCTGTGTACGCTGCCGGCCCCCGCTCGCGCGGCAAAGCCCCGACGCGGAGCTTCATGATGGCGCGGTCTAGCACCTGCTCTAACATGCGGAGGAGAAGCTGATTCCTCGCCGGGGCCGCCAGGCGCAAGTGAAGGATCTTGTCTTCAAAGAACGCGTCCCGTTCAACCATGGCTCGGGCGTGCTCTTCAACTGCATCTACCATTGCCTGCAGATCTTGTTCGTTCACCTGGGAAATGCCTAGGGTCAAGGCGTGGCTCTCAATGGCCTCACGAACCTCGTAAAGCTCCTTTACCTCCTGGGCCGTAATCTCGGCGGCGAAGTAGCCCCGGTTCGGATGGTGAACCACAAATCCCTCATCCTTCAGCCTTGTCAGCGCCTCACGGAGTGGCGTCAAGCTCACCTCCAGCTTCTGTGCAAGGCTCACGAGGCCGATCTTTTCGCCTGGCTCGACCGCGTGCTGGAGAATGAGCTGTTTCAGCTGTTCATAAACTACCTGTCCAACGCTTGACCGCTTGACTCGAAAGGAGTGCGGCATTGAAGGCTCCAATTTGGAGTTTGATATTTTATTTTTGATCACGAATCGTTAACCGTGTCAAGAAGAAAAATTCACATGCGAGCTCACATCGTGCTCTGATACGGCCTAACCGATTGATTTCATTAATTAG
>CAZXXV010000241.1:0-7095 GCA_964644725.1 uncultured bacterium | reverse complement strand
GGTGTGTTGAGTTGGCGACACGCAGTGCCATACAAGACCTGATTGCTCTCCTCGGCCCATCGCCGCGACCGGGAGCGGGCTTTCCGATTGACAGCCGAGAACATTTCGAATAGCCTCCCCTCGAGCCTTCCCCCCCGGTGGCTGACCCGAGGAGATGCTTGTGGACTTCTCACCTTGTTCAGCGGGCGGCGTCGGCCTTCGCCTCCTTTCTCAATCCTGCACTATCCGCTTACTCGCCCCTGGCTCTCACACGCCGAACGATTGGTCCTGCACAAACCGGCAACCCCTGACTGCCGCCTTGTCTTCCGTTCGAATCAATGGAAGTAAGGGAGCAACGTCCCCATCCCGCCCCCTTTCCTGTTGGGGACGGCTACGCTCGAAAGGGAGGTGAGATTAGACGCAGCGTGAAAGTCAGGCACGTCCGTGGGTACGCCCCGCAGCTTGCTGACAGGGAAGCGGGTTTTCCAGCGGGGCACGAGGAAGGGAGGTGGCTATGAGTCCTGAGCCAGTACTCTCCAAGGTGGAGCCGGGGTACGGCCCACGCTTCGAGCAGGATGACTTTCCGGCCCCACCGCGGGACCTGACCTTCCGGAAATTGATGGCGGTTCTCGGCCCCGCCGTCATTGCCCTGGGTGGAACCATCGGCGGTGGGGAGTGGCTTGTAGGCCCGTCCCTGTTCGTGAAATGGGGTCTGGCGCTCCTCTGGATCACTACCGTTTCGTCAATTCTCCAAACCTACCTGAACCTGGAGATGTGCCGGTACACGCTCTACACCGGCGAGCCCATCACCGTGGGCTTCATGCGGCTGCCCCCCGGCAAGGCGTTCTGGGGATGGCTCTTCACCATCGTCGGATTCATGGAGCGAGCCCTGCCGGGCTGGGCCCTGGGAACGGCGACCGCCCTGGCGGCCCTGCAACTGGGGAAGATCCCTGGTGCGCCTGACAGGGGGACCGTGGTCATCTGGGGCTATGTCGTCTTCGCCTCCTGCTGCATCATTGTCAGCCTCGGCAGGACGATCGAACGGACACTGGAATGGGCCAACTGGATCATGATGATCGTGGTCCTGGGCGGCCTCTTCCTGCTGGACCTGTACATCGTCCCGGCCTCGGTCTGGTGGGAGGGCATCAAGGGCTTCTTCACCTTTGGCTTCGTTCCGCGAGGGGTGGATCTCCTCCTGCTCGGCGCCCTGGTCGGGTACTCGGCCTACGGCGGCTTCGGCAACAACGCCATCACCAACTGGTACCGCGACAAGGGCTACGGGATGGGCGGCAAGGTCGGCTACATCCCCGCAGCCATCGGTGGAAAGGTATATCACGTCTCCCACGTCGGCAAGATCGCGCCCCAGACCTCGGAGAACCTGGACCGTTTCAAGGGCTGGTGGAAGCTCCTGAACATTGACCAGTGGTTCGTGTTCTACGGGGGAGCCATGCTGGGCATGTTCCTGCCCGGAATCCTGTACGTCGGGACGCTGCCGCGCGGGGAAGCTCTCCCATCCTGGGGCATCGCCGCGTCCGCGGCCAGCGGCCTCGTCAAGGAGATGGGGAACTTCGGCTGGTTCCTGGCGCTGTTCTTCGGCTTCTGGATCCTGTACAGCACGGCCATGAGCAACGTGGACCTGGTCGTCCGGCAGGCCACCGACATGCTGTGGTGGGGCGTAGAGGGAGTCCGCCGCTGGTCCAAGGCCGATATCCGTCGCGTCTACTACACGCTCCTCATCGTGTTCTTTGCCTGGGGAGTGACCTTTGTGAACATCACGCTCCCCCTGGTGATCTTTGCCATCAGCGCCAACATCGCCAACTTCACCATGGCCCTCTCGGCCATCCTGACCATCCGGGTCAACCGGAAGTTCTTGCCCAAGGAGTACCGGGGCAGCACCTTCCGAGAGGTGGTGCTGGTTCTGAATCTGGTGTTCTTCGGGTTCTTCTTTGTGGTGTTCATCTTTAACCGATTCTTCGGTCTGAAGTTCTGACAGGGCGCAGTCGGGGCTTCCGGCGGCCGGCCGGAAGCCCCGACACCGGTTGATCCGACCGCTCCTCGCCTGCCTCTCAGACGGTCCCCGAAGCCTCTTGAGTGTGTCCACCGTCTTTCAGGAAGGAAGAACCGCACGAAAAAAGAGGAGAGATCAGAGACGCGACCGGGGACCCTGGGGGATCCCAGGCAGAGCCGGTGGAGCCAAGAGCGATTCCCTATCGTCCTGTGCTGAATGGCGGTGCGGCGCGGGGTGCCGGAATCGACCTGCCGGTTGAAGCACACGGTCAGTGCGCGGCGGGGACTTTGCGCGCCTTCGGTTTCTTGAAGAGGAGGACCAGCGGCACACCGAGAAGGCTGAGGATGCTAATCACCCGGAAGTTATCCATGAACGCGAGGAGATGCGCCTGTTGCGTGAGGACGTTGTAGAGTATCCCCAGCGCCTTCGGCCCCGCAGCTACCTCCCCCACCCGCGTCTTGAGCCCGGCCTGAGCGGCATTCAGCCACCCTTGGTAGGCCGGATCGTACGGCGTCAGGTGGGACACCAGAATCGCCTGGTGTGTCTGAGTCCACCGCGCCAGGAAGGTCGCCATCGCGGCGATGCCGATGCTGCCGCCGATGTTCCGCATCAGGTTGAAGATGCCAGTGGCATTGCCCATCTGCTCGTTCCGCAGTGTTCCCATCGTCGCGGTCGCCAGCGAGACGAAGATCAACGCCGTGCCAACTCCATTCAGGAAGTTCGCCCACACCACGTTGGACATCGCGATCTGAAGGTTCATCTGGCTGAACATCAGCCCGGACACCCCGACCAGGAGGTGGGTGCGTCCCCGGAGCTCACGCTCGGGGCCTCAGGGCTGCACTTGGGGCGTCTCCTGCGCTCAGACCCTGAATACCATTCGGGAGGGTCATCCTTACTCCTGTGTGGCGAACGATTCCAACATCACAAATTGACGGACAAGGGAAGCGGATTATAATGTACCAAGGCGTCTCGCGAAACCGGAACGATGCACAGGCGGGTGCCATCGGGTGAACCACGGGCTGGCGTCGTCACCTCTCTGGATCACAGGGCCCGCGAACCCGCGGTGCGCGCCGCAATGATGGCCGGCGCCGTGCGCCCGGGAGGCGTCGACAGAAAACGGCCATGATTGAACACTGGACTCAGCGGCACATTACAAAGCGACGCCTCCTGGCACTGGTCGCTGTGGCTGCCCTCCTCCTCGGCGCCCTGGGCTATGGCGCCTACCTCTGGCACTACTCGCAGTGGCATGTCTCGACGGATGACGCATACGTCACGGCACACGTCGCCCCGGTGAGCGCCCGACTCCCCGGCACAGTGGTCGAGGTGCGAGTGATTGACAACCAGGACGTGAAGGCCGGGGATGTGCTCGTCCGCCTCGATCCCAAGGATTATGAGGTCGCCCTGGCCCAAGCGCGTGCTGCCGCCGACTCGGCGAAGGCAGACCTCGAGAATGCGCTCGTGAACGTACCGTTGACCGACGAGACGACTCGGAGCCTGGTCCAGCAAGCCGAGGCGGCACTGGCGGCCGCGACAGAGGCAAGCCAAGTAGCCGCGCACGACCTCGACGAGCGGCAGGGCCAGCTCAAAGCCAAGGAGGCAGCGGAGGCCGCGGCAAAGGCGGCAGTCCGGATGGCCGAGGCAGACCTCGAGCGAGCCCGGCTCGACCGGGAGAGGATGAGAGAGCTGGTCCAGACCCAGATGATCGCCCAGCAGGACTTCGACCACGCCGACGCCGCGTTCAAGAGTGCGCAAGCGGCCCTGGATGTCGCCCGACAGAGGGTGAACCAGGCGCGGGAGGAATCGCTCCAGGCGGCAGCAGCGGTGCGGAGCCAGACCGCAACGCTCGCCCAGGTCCGGCGACGGGCAGAAGAGTCCCAGGCGGCGCTGGCCAACGCCCGCAGCCAACGGCAGCAGGTCAAGGTGCGCCAGGCCCAGGCGGATGCGGCGCGAAGCCGGCTGGCCCAGGCATCGGCTAACCTCCGACAGACAGAGCTGAACCTGGAGTACACGACGATCAAGGCGCCGGTGGGCGGCCGGGTCACCAAGAAGACCGTGGAGATCGGTCAGGTGGTTCAGGCAGGCCAGCCGCTCCTGTCGCTCGTGGATCTGGACGACGTGTGGGTAGTGGCCAACTACAAGGAGACGGCGCTCACGCACGTGCGGCCGGGGCAGCGCGCGGCCATCGCCGTGGACACGTACCCCGGCGCCGTCTTCAAGGCCCACGTGGATTCCATCCAGGCGGGCTCAGGGGCCGTGTTCTCGCTCCTGCCGCCCGAGAACGCCACGGGCAACTTCGTCAAGGTGGTGCAGCGCGTCCCGGTCAAGATCGTGTTCGAGCCGGGGGAGAATTCACGCCACCTCCTGGTCCCCGGCATGTCCGTGGTGCCCACCATCGAGCTCCGCTGAGCCGAATTCGGATCTCCAGGGGCTTTCCCAAATCATTCGACAGGGATGATCTCTCCAATTCGGAGTCATATGCCGCTCAGGAGCGCGCATGTCCTGAGGGGAGTGCCTCGGGAAGAGGGTGTCTTTGCCGCCGAGCGGGAGTAGGTGGAGGGAGGCCGAGATTTGCTGGCGGTTCAATCTATCAGCTCGACCTCATGTGCGGAGTTGCTCTTTGGCCCAGAGGGCGTACCGCTCGTGATGGCTTCGCATGCGAGCGATGCCGGTGGCGGTGAAGGGGTCGCCAGTGTAGGACGCTCGGCTTTTCTCGTGAATGATCGTCTCCAGATGACGCAGGGCAGGGCCGAGCCCAACGGCATTCGGCAATAATTCCCGAACAAGATCAACCGTTTCCTGATGATGTTCTCCCGTGCTCTTCACTCCACCCGCGCGTACGGTGAGCGCATCTGTGACAGCAATGGCCGCATGGACCAGCAAGATCCCGGCGGCCCGATACTTCCGGGATGCCTGAACGGCGCACGCGCTCGTGTAGTTCTCCTCGGCGGCGGCTAGAAACCCAGTCCAATCGGAACGGTCCACTCGTTTGCGGGTTACTTTACGTACCACGGCCTACCTCGCGTAGGGGGCGGCCTGCCAGTGGGATTCCATCCCGGACGGCCGCGGTGAACAAGGGGTGCCCCTCCTCAACATGTCGGCGGACCTGCGTTGCAGTGAAAGTGATCGGGTTGAGGCGGATTCCCCAGGTCCGCGATAACGTGGACGCCAGATCGGACAGAACGCGGGCGATTCGACCGCGCCCCTGACCCCGCCGCAGGACCACCAGAAGATCAAAGTCGCTGGCTGGCCCCTCAGATCCCCGGGCGACACTTCCGAAAAGCGTCGCACTGAGGCAGTGCGGCCCCACCGCCTGCTCGACGGTCTTGAGGATCTCCCTGAATACCCCACGCTCTCCCTCCAGGAGGGGACGGAGGAGACGGGTGAACAGGGCGTGCTCGGTGTTGAGCGCGTACAGGAAAGTCCGTCCCCGACCGACACGACGTACCAGCCCCAACGCCTCGAGACGGGCCAGGGCGTTGTTGGAGGCCTGATGGCTGAGTCCGGCGAGCCTCGCAAGCTCACGCCCGCTGGCCCCATGTGGGACGTCAGAAAGGGCTCGCAGCAGCGCCAGGTGGCTCGGGGCAGCCAGCACCGCATCCAACGGGCGCCGCAGAGTTCCGGTCAAGCGACGCATGTGTCAACTATACATGCCATGTGTCAAGAATACAAGACACAACCCTCAGCCTCGTCCTTCTCCAGAGTTACCGCCTGCCAATATCCAGCGTGAAGGACGGGGAGTAGGCCGTGGCATAGCGCCACGGCGCGGCCAGGGTCGGCTTTCCGATTGACAGGCACAACCGGCTTCGATAGCCCTCGATTAGAGGAAGCATCAAAATCCGCTTCAGCCGGGACGCCCCGCAGGGGGCGGGGGGGGAGTCGGCAATACAGTCATCACCCGGGCCTAGCGATCGCTCGGGTGCGGGCCGTTGGCGCCCAGCTTCTGCTGGAGGCGGAGCCGGTCCTCCCGCTCCCGGTGCTTGGCATCGAGATACTCCGCTTTCTCCAGATCATGGAGCTGGAGGGGGTAGCGCTCCATCAGCTCGTACGCCGCGTTGATGCGTGCCTCCACCCGATGGGAGACCGGCACGGCCTGCGTGTCCAGGAACGCCTCGAGCGCGGGGTAGTAGCGCATGATGTTGCGTTCGACCATGCCCCGGAGGCCCTTCACGTACTCCGGTGGTCCGCCCGGGCCGGCATCTTCCCGGCCGAAGCCCACCTTGTCCCGCCCAACGGTGGCCAGATAGATGACAGTCGCCAGTTTGCTGGCGGCACTCTGCACATAGGAGGCGTGCAGGGCGACCACCGTTCGGCCTTCCATCCCAGCAGCTGCCAGCTGGAACCGGTGGGCCGTGGTCCCGAATAGCCCCTTTAGAGCGCTGAGGGCGACCAACAAGTGGCCGGGCTCCCCCCTGTGCACCGCGAATTGGTACGGCTGCGACGAGGCATCCTGGGGGCTCAGGTAGTGCTTCCACCCGAAATAGAACGTGAGGACCGTTTCATGCGCCTGGATCTGGAAGGTGCACGCCTTCACCGTCACGTTCAACGGGACGAACTCACACCAGGATGCGGGGGCACTCAGGGCCTCCTTGACCGTCCCGAAGGGGTGCTCGATGATGGCGTGCACCTCGGCGGTCACCTGATCGTTGCGCTCCTCAGACTGCATGCGGAGGGGAACGCCAAAGGGGGTGCGCTGCGCCAGATCGTGGAGCTCCTGGTACCACCTCTGGAGCCGCGGTGCGCCACCCTCGCCGCTCCAGGCAGGCAGAGGAATCCCAACCAGGAGCAGCAGCAGGAGAATCCGCAGGCCCAAGCGCCCGTGTCGCGGGTGTGTATGAGCGGGGATCCACCCAGGAAGGGCTACGGTCCTCCGGGGGCCGGTGGTGCCCGAAGGGCCGTCGGCTTCCCACACTCGGATTCTTTCGGCCGGCATCGTTGCCTCCTCCGGGTCAATCGCCAGGATCCCTGTTCCGCCGGCCAAGACGCTGACTCCGCTCGGAGGACAAAGTCAAGCACCCCCTTCTCGATGTCCCCGGGGCCGCACGGAGGCGTGGCGGGGTAATCCCTCAGTCTCGGGTGGTGGGCGATGTGGGACGTGACCCGAAGGGTTG
>CAZXXV010000240.1:0-7097 GCA_964644725.1 uncultured bacterium | reverse complement strand
ATGACCTCGTCCCAAATCTCATCAGCGAGCTTTTCAGCCAGCCGGAAGATCCGCAATCCCTCAAGTCCGGTCACCATGATTTCACCTGATGGCCATTCCCACGGGGAACCAGATTTGCAGCACGCGTAGGAGCCACTTGACCAATCGACTAGTTGACGAGTTGACGGCTCTCAGGGGTTGATGTTGATGAAGAGCCGGAGGGGGACGAAGCCTTCGGCGTTGCGAACGCGACCCTGGATCCCCCGGAAGTGGGCGGAGGAGCGCGCGATGTCCACGATGGAGAGGCCCTCGATGTTGGTCTTACTCACCTGCGAGGCATGGGCCTGGAGGGTTGCGATCTTGTCTTCCAGGACGCTATCCACGTCCACAAAGACGCTCGGAGAGAAGTTCTGGGTGGTGGGACCTTCGTAAAAGAGAACGTTCCGCGTATAGCGGGTGGCGGTGATCGTGGATGTCGCCAGGTGCCGATGATCCTGGTGGGTGTCATCGTGATAGTGGACAAAAATGAAATCCGGCTCAACCTCTTGAATCACTTTCTCCACGCGCTGGATGAGTGCACGGTCCAGAGGGATGGCGGTATCCGGATATTCCCCCCAAAACAGCTTGCACGCCCGGACGATCCGGGCTGACTCCTCTTGCTCCTGACGGCGGATCGCCCCATTGCCGCCGCCGCCCCCGTCCGTCATGACCAGCAGGAACACGTCGTGTCCCTGCCGTGCGTACTTCATCAGGGTTCCGCCACAACCGAACTCGATGTCGTCGGGATGGGCGCCGATGGCCAGGATGCGCATGGGTCACCTCTTTCACGCAGAGACGCAGGGGCGCAGAGCAGACCTACAGCCTATTCACGATACGGCGGATGCCGTCCTTGATGACTGGCGCGCCGAAGTTGATGAGGAGGCCCAGTCGGTAGTCGAGCAGGCGAAGGTAGGTCAGGAGCTGCTTTGAATGCACGCGGGACAGCTCCTCCACTGACTTCAGTTCGACGATGACGCAGTCCTCAACGATCAGATCCGCTCGAAACCCCTCATCAAACCGGATCCCCTCGAACTCGATGGGAACAGGCTTCTGCTGCTCGACTTTCAGGCCCCGCTTCTCCAGCTCATGAGCCAAGACCACCTCGTAGACCGACTCCAGCAAGCCCGGCCCAAGTGTGGAGTGGATGTGAAAGGCTGCATCCACGATCGTGCCTGAGATTGAATTGAGATCCTTCATCTTCGTGTCTGTCTCACGCAGAGACGCAGAGCAGAGCTACGGCTCATTCACAATCCGACGGATGCCATCTCGGATGGTCGGTGCGCCAGGGTTGATCAGCGGACCCAGTCGGGACCCTGCATCCATGATCTTCCCTGACATTAGCATTGGAGTGAGCTGCTTCCTCTCTGCGTCTCTGCGTCTCCGCGTGAGACACTCGCCTGAGGTTGGACCGGTTCCCAGGCGCGGCCCGATCGGAGGATGTTGAGGCTCTCGGGGCCGCAATTGAACAGTAAATCTATCACCGCTAGGTGGGAAACGAAAGGCTGATATCGCTGCGGGTACTTGGGATGCGTGTACACCTGGACCTGGGCGTCAATCCCGACCTCGGCAAAGCGGCCGACATCCATGTAGGACGGGCCGGATTGGCCAGCCAGGTACGCTGTGCCGCCCACATCTCTGCAGAGGTCGATCAGGCGGTCGGTTGAATCCTCCCGTGCCGAGAGGCTCGAGGCCAGGAGGCGAGGCGTCTTGATCCCGAGGTGCCGGCAAAGCAGGTCCGTGACGGCGACGTTCAGTTCACTCAGGCGTGGCCAGGGGCTCTCCAGCAGCGCCAAGAGCGCCGGCCCGAGGGGATCCCAGAAGGGGGCCTTGCCGTAGTGGAGGCGGAGGGACTGGCAGTGTTTGCGCTGCCAGCCGGTCCGGGGATTGATCTCCACCCGGTCGATCCGTTCGGGAAACCGGTCGATGATGGGGACGGTCAGCCATTGCCAGCCATCCTTGGTCCGGATCCGGTTGCGATTCTGCCACTCGTGCTTCTTGAACTGCACCGTGTCCAGGTAGATGAAGACGTCGGCTGAGTCCAGTTTGTCGAAGTAGCCCAGCCAGGGAAGGTACTGTGGCTGGTGGATGGCGACCTTCACCGGTTACCCTCGCGCGCTCTGGACGAAGATGGGGTTGCTCAAGATCTGGTGCCCGGCTGGACCATGAACTTCCAGGCGGTAGAACAGGCTCGCTCCCACCGAAAGGCCTGCATCGCTCCACCGGAACAGGAGAGGGGTCTCGCCGCGGATCGAGTGCGCCACCACCCCGTTTCGCACCAGCAGCGCTTCGATCGCGATCCGCCGCCCGTCCGTGGCCCGGATGGCGGCGCGCACCTCGGGCCGATCGCCGGCGCGGAGCATGATCCGGTCGCCCGCTTCAGCGGGCGGGCGCTCGGCAAGGAGGACTTGGAACTGATCGAGGACCAGGCCGGCCTCCGGCCTCCGCTGCAGGGCGTAGAACCGTCCAGCGCGCAGTGCCCCCAGGAGGGTGGCGGAATCCTTTCGATCCACCAGGAACACGGTCTGCACGGTGCCAAAGTGCTTACCCGCCTGCCCCTCGCGGTGATAGGCCGCCTCCCCGAGGGCCCAGGCGGGGGCGGCCCGGCGGCCGCCGAGGTAGTCGGCCAGGAGGCGGTCCCAGCCCCTGCCGGGCTGTGTGAACGTGGTCGTGTCCTCGTACACGGCGCCGAAGGCTGTGAAGCGGTCCGTGGCGAGGAGGTCAAACGGATAGGGGTCCGTGTGGATCGTGGCGCGCAAACCGGCCACGGTCACCACCTGATGATCTTTCGCCTCGGGCATGGACCAGACCGTGAGTCCCCCGCGGGAGGAGACGAAATCAATGACTGCCTGATGCGGCCGGAGCCCCGCAGTGGGATCGTAGGGGGAGACCGGTGCCCGACGAAAAGGGAAGTTGTTGGCGAGCAGGATCCCGCCGAGCAGCAGGCAGAGGACTCCGGGACCGATGAGGCGACGCTCCTCGGTCACCCGGAAGTGCTGGAGGCGGACGACGCGCCGCCGCCGAGTTCGCAGGAGCCACACCCCGGGCACGCCCAGGAGGACTGGGGAAAGGAGCCACACACTCTGCCAGCTCCAGCGCGTCGCGCCGGGGTTCCCGGCGACGGGAATCTCCCGGTAATCCTCCGGCCGGTACAGGCCGAGGACCAGGATGTTCTTCTGGGCATCATACATGGTAAGCGTGCCGCCGAGGAGGCTCCCCGTCCAGTAATAGTAGGGAGTCACCTCGGTGCCTGGGATGAGCAGAACATCGTTCTGGTGAGCGTTCGCCGCCGCGACCGCCTTCAGAAAAGCGTCAGGTCCTTTTGTGAGAAGGGAAGGGTACTCCACGCGATAGCGCAGGAGATGGCGGAGCGGGGGAAGCCCGTATTCGAATCGCAGGAGGTGGTTTTCCGTGAGAAACACCGCCTGGATGCCCAGGGCCCGCGCCCGTGCGATCAGTTGATCCATGGACTGATCGCCGGTGCTCCAGGTGGAGTGGGCGTGGAGCACCGTCGGGACCTGCAGCAGGGGGTCGGCGGCCCGGACGGGCGCCGCCGCGAAAAGGGCCACCACGAGGAGAGCCGGAATCTGATAGGGATTGCGGACGAGGAGCATCGCCTGTGATATGATCCTGAGGGCTTGCACTAATCCCATCCTGGCGACCTTGGCGCCTTGGCGGTTGGCCCCGTTCCGAGGCTAGCGGGACGGCGCCTCATCCATGACCTCGCGGTAGAGCTTCGCCAGGGCGTGCAGCATGGACTCGGCGCTATACCGCAGGGCCCGACGCCGGCCGGCCTCTCCCAGGGCCTTGGCGCGCGCAGGGTCCACCAGGAGACTGCTGATCGCATCGGCCAGGGCCGCCGGATCGCCGGGTGGAACGAGGAGCCCTGCCTCGCCCTCATCCAGGAGTTCGGGCACGCCGCCGACCCTGGTCGCCACGATCGGTTTCCCCAAGGCCATGGCCATGATGAGGACGCGCCCGAGACCCTCGTTCAGGGAGGGGAGAACGAAGACGTCCATCCCCGCAATGAGGGACGGGACATCCTCTCGAAAGCCAGCGAAGGTGATCCGATCACCGAGGCCGAGGGCACGCGCCTTCTCCTCCAGAGCCGGCCGCAGCTCGCCATCCCCGACGAGAAGAAACCTCGCCTGGGGGCATGGCTTCAGGATCGTGGGTGCTGCTTCGATGAGGTGTTGAATTCCTTTGATCGGGACCAGACGTGCGACCGTGCCGACGACCGGCCCATTCGCCACAAGGCGGATCGGCGGGGCCGACAGGATGGGTTCGAGATCCACACCACTGGGAATGGTGGCGAACTGCCCGCGGCGGCCGATCCCGAGCGCGAGATGCTGCTCGGCCTCCACGTCGGTCAGGGTGATGATCCGATCCGTCCACCGGGCCGCCAGCCGTTCCAGTGCGGTGAAGGTGCGGGTCGCCACCGGGGAGAAGTATGCCTCGAAGATGTGCCCGTGCGGCGTATGCACGATATGGCGGACACGGGCGGCCTGGGCCGCCAGCCGTCCCAGGAACCCGGCCTTGGACGAGTGGGTATGGACGATGTCCGGTTTGAGACTTCGAATCTCCCGCCGCAACCTCCACAGAGCCAGGCAATCCGCGACGGGGCTCACGGGGCGCCGGAGGTGGGGGACCTGTATCCATGTCACCCCGGCGGCAGACAGGATCCCGGCCAGCCGCGGAGGCGGATCAACGGTCTGCCCGGAGAGCAGACTGCAGCGAAACTCCGCCTGCGGCATCCGGGTGACGGAGATCACGGTGTTCTCCGTGGATCCCCCCACATCCAGGCGGGTGATGATGTGGAGCACCCGAATCACGGTTTCACCGGGTCCCCGTAGAGCGGTCGTTCGGCGTACAGCTCGATCGAAGGTCCCACCAGCCATCGCCCCCGCGACAGGAACTTCACGCCAACAGCGCCGGCGACGATGAATCCATGGAGCCATCGGAGCCCTGCCGCCCGCCGCCCCTTCTGCGTCGAGTGAGGCCCCTCGGCCGCCAGGGAGGAGTTCCGGATCTCCAGCACATGAAAACCGGCCCGATTCACCACAGACCGCAGGCCACCCGGCGTGAACGCGAAGAGGTGGAGAATGGGGTACCCGTCCCAACCGTGCCATCGGGCCAGGGGTCCGAGAGAGGCCAGGAGGCGGACGCACGGACGATGGAAGGCCGCATTGGGAATGCGGATCACGAGACGTCCCCTGGGACGCAGGACCCGATGGGCCTCGCGGAGAGTCGTCAGGGGGTCCGAGGTGTGGTCAAGGACGTTGATCAGCGACACGGCGTCCACGGCTTCGTCTCGCAGGGGCAGCGCCGCGCCCTCGGCCTGGATCACCGAGGCGCCGGCTCGACGCGCAACCGCACAGGCCTGATGCGAGAGGTCGGTCCCCAAAGCGCGCCAGCCCTGCTGACCAGCCAATGCCAGCAGGTGGCCGCCGCCACATCCCACATCCAGGAGGCGGCCTTCCAATCCGAGGGCCTTCAGATCATCTAGGATCGAGCCGAACAGTTCGGCTCGGGGCCCTGGAACGTGCTCGTGACGGAAGCGAAGTGGATACTCGAACTCGTATTGGCGCCGCAGGGACGCCGTGCTCGGCAGTGTGGCTACCACTCCCGTTCGGCACCGGGGGCAGCGCAGGTACGACGTGCCGAGATAGGCCAGGTCGCGCTCTCGGATCAGGTCACCGCACCCCGGGCAAGGTCGTGTCATTGGGGGCTCGCTTGGACCCCGGGCTAGATCGTTCAGGGTGTCCTCCAGACGTGTTACCGACCCATCCCAGTTGTAGTAGCGCTCGGCATGACGGCGGCAGGCCTGCCGAAGAGACCGGCTCGCCGCAGGGTCCTGCAGGTTCCCCTCGAAGAAACGCGCCAGATCATTCGCCATTGCCTCGGACGTCACATCGCCAAAGAGCAGCGAGGGGTTCAGGGGGAGCAGGATTTCCGGCGTGGCTCCCACTGGTGTTCCGACAACAGGCGTGCCGGATGCCAGCGACTCTACCGTGATCAAACCGAAACCCTCGAGTTCCCGGGTGGGCAACACGAAGACATCTGCCGCCTGGTAATACAGGGGCAACTCCGACTCCGGGATATAACCCAGGAACCGGACGCAATGCCCGAGGTCGAGTGAGTCAGCGAGGGATTCCAGGTAGCCCCGGAGGGAGCCGGTGCCACCGATCAGGAGCGTGGCCTCGGGGAGGCGCCGACGAAGGAGATCCATGGCCTGGATCAGGGTATCCAGACCCATCCGCGCCTCGAGGTTCCGGACCGTGAGGAGCAGCGGCGACCCTTCCGGGAGCCTGAGGCTCTTCCGGACTGCGTCTCGATCCCCGGCGGGCTGAAACCGTCCGGTGTCCACCCCGCCAGGGATCTTGACGATCCGGTCGGATGTGATGCGGTACAGCTTCCAGAGCTGGGCGGCCGAGAAGTCACTTAGGACGTGGATGCGGGTGGCGTGCCTCAGGCAGGCCCTCTCGATCTCCCAGAGCATGACCTGGGTTACCCGGCCGATCAGGCCGGGGCGATGATGGCCGGTCATTCCAATTCGAGAAATGTATTCCAGCGGGGCAGGCGAGAGGAAGGTATATAGGCATGGGAGGCCCTTGGTCCGGTCCGATCGCAAGGCTCCGTAGCCCGAGAAGGGCTGGTAGAGTTGCAGAACATCGGATCCCTCCTCCGCAAGGGCATGGTCGACGGCCCGACGGGCCTGCAGGATCGAGCTGAAGGGGAACCGCAGGAGGGAGCGTCGGTCCGTGGGAAAATGCCGGATGCGGACGCCCTCCCGTTCCACCGTATCCGGGCTGCCCTCGGCGGGACTCCGGCTGAGGATGCGGATGCGATGTCCACGTTGGGCCAGCCGGGACGCCTGCTCCCACAGCACCCGCCCCCCGCGGCCTTCGATGACCACCGGCGAGAGGTCCGACACCATGAGGACTCGGAGGACAGGGGTCATGCGCGCCTCACCGCAGGCTCCAGAGTCCACCGGCGTCCAGGTAATCGCGCATCCAGAGTTCGGCCATCATGAGGGTCCAGAGCCGGTCGCTATGGCTGCGGCCGCCGCTCAGGTGCTCGCG
>CAZXXV010000239.1:0-7099 GCA_964644725.1 uncultured bacterium | reverse complement strand
CCTGAAGAAGCCGCCGGCGGTCGAATAGGCGAAGGTCCCCTTGACCACCCTGTACGTGAATGTCATCGCCTACAACGAGCGGGGCTTCCGGGAGCCGTGGTACCTCGTGGTGCCAGTAGACAGCGCGGCCCTGTGGAGGCCTGCAGAGATCGTGGCCCTCTGCCGTGAGCGGATGCAGATCGAGCAGAGCTTCCGGGACTTCAAGACGCATCTCGGGCTCCGCGGCCTGCGGCTCCAGGTGCGGGTCGCCGAGCGCATGGGGCGGCTCCTCCTCGCCTTCTGCCTCACCTATGCGCTCCTCCTGTTCTTGGGGGAGACACCCGAAAGCGAGGCGGCGCGCCAGGATCTGGAGGTGCCCCGACGGCACCCCCGCCACGGGACCACCCGGACCCTCTGTGTCTCTCCATTGCGCGCCTGATGCTGAATCATCCGCGGCATGCCGGCCGGGCCTTCCAGGCCTTGGGCCGGCTCCTCGTCTGCCTCGCGCGGGGCTGGACCCTCATCCCGGAGTCTGCCCTCTGTCTGCCCCTTGCGACGGGGTCGCCGGGAAAGTGACGGTGGGCGAGGGCGACTTCGCGCTTGCTTCGGGCCTCGGCCTTTGGTATAAGGCCTCGTTCCCATTCCCCGCGCGGAGTCCGCATGCGAGTACGCCCCGCAGCTGTAGCCACTATCCTCTTCGTTCTCCTTCTGGTGAGCATCTGCTGTGCGGACAGCGGTCTCCTGCAGGATCTGGATCGCCTCCAGCGCCTGCGCGACGCCGTGGAGGTGGATGCCGACAGCGTGGAATACTCCGAGGCCGAGCGGAAGGTGGTGGCCAAGGGCGGCGTCCGTGTCGTCCTTGGGGAACGCTCGCTGTTTGCCGACGAGGTGTCCGTGGACCTGGATGACCAGGAGCTCACCGCCACGGGAAACGTGATCCTCATGGAGGGACTGAATCGGCTGGAGGGGGACCGGATCGAGTACAACTACCGCACCAACCTGGGGGTGGTCACCAACGGCCGGGCACAGATGGCCGGGGTGAGTTTCAGCGGGGTGGAGATCCGGCGCGAGGGGGAAAGGACGTACCGACTCAGGGACGGCCGTTTCACCACGTGTCGCCTGTGCCAGCCCGAGCCTCAGACCATCGACTGGGAAATGCGGGCGAAGGAGGCCACCGTCTACCTGGACGAATGGGTCGTCTCCCGCAACACGTCTTTCTGGGTCCGGGGGATCCCGGTGCTGTTCTCTCCAATTATCAGCCTTCCCATTGGGCCGCGGCGGACCGGCTTCCTCATTCCTCGATTCGGCTACGGCAACAGGGATGGGTTCGTGGTGAAGCAGCCGTTCTTCTGGGCGATCTCACCCTCCCAAGACGTTACCCTGACCCCCATTTATCGCGTGAAGCGCGGATTCGATCTTCCGCTGGAGTACCGGTACCTTCTGTCAGAGCACTCCCGCGGACAACTGACCGGCCGCTACCTCTACGACATCACACCCTCGGCGCCCCAGAAGAACCGGGCGGAGTTCATGTGGCAACACGACCAGGAGCTGGCGCCCACCTGGACCGGCAAGGCGGACGTCCGGATGCAGAGTGATCGGACCCTGACCCGGGATTTCGTGGATTCCACGGTGCTCGAGCGGACCCAGCGAACGCTGCCCTCCAACCTGTTCGTCACCCAGGCGACTCCGCAGTACATGCTCCTGGGGTTACTCAATTACACCCGAGACCTTCAGGGTGGGTTGGAGACCCAGGCCGGGCGCCTGCCTGACGTGCGCTTCCAATGGCTGCCCGGCCAACTCCTGGAGACGCCGCTTGTCGCGGAGGGAGACACGTCGGCGGTGTACCTCACGCGGAACCAGGGCGAGGATGCAGGACGCTTCGACTTCCATCCCGGGGTGCGGCTCCCCGTGCCCCTGAGCCCCTGGCTCACCGCAACCAGCCTGGCGGCCTTTCGCGAAACGGCGTACACGGCGAGCGAGCGGTCCGGCAGCGGCACCAACCGGACGCTGGTGGAGTTGGGGGAGCGCCTCACCTCGCGATTCGCCCGCCGGTTCGACGAGCCGGGCCTGGGTCTCCTGCGGCTGGCCCACATCGTGGAGCCCGCCCTCGCCTACCAGTACATCCCCTGGACGGACCAGCAGTCGCTCCCGCAGTTCGATCCGACGGACTTCATCAGTCCCCAGAACCGGGTCGTCTACCAGCTCACGAATCGGCTGATCGCCCGCTGGCGCGAGGCCAGCGGGGAGATCCGAAGCCACGAGGTGGTGACCCTGGACATCCTCCAAAGCTGGAACCTGACGCCGCGGACGCGGGAATTCTCAGATGCCTATCTCGCGGGGCTCACGCCGGAACGGGTCGATCAGGCCGTCACCATCGTTCGCCCCCTGGGCAACGGATTCTCCCAGGCGCGGGAGCGGGACCTGTCCAATCTCGTGTTCAACGCCACTCTGAGCCCGATTCCTGGCGCGGCCTTCCGCGGGACGCTGGCCTTCAATACCAAGGATAAACGGACCGACGCCATCAACGCTGGGGTGCAGCTGCGACGGCCGGACCTCCTGACGCTGGAGATCGGGTCTACCTATGCTCGCGACCGAGAAGCGAACGGGGTGATGGGCCGGATCGAGCTCCACGCCACCAAGACGATCCTGCTGGATTTCCTGACCCGATATGATGTGCATTCCCTGAGCTTCCTGGAGAACAGCGCCGGCCTTCGTTACAGCAGTTGCTGCTGGGAGGTTGGCCTGAGGTACACCCACCGGATCCGCGGGCCGAACCAGAAGCCGGAAGACAGCGTCCATGTGACTTTCGACCTCAAGATCGAGGCGCCGACGCCGGGACGCTGGGAGGGGTTTAAGCCCGGGGGAGAGGCGACCCCAGGAGAAAGGTAGAAGGGTCGGAACTCTTCCTGGCCCCTGGGCGCTACGACATCCCACAGGATGAATCGCAATCGCGTTTGATGTGGCCGACCTCAAACGTTTGGCCCAGTGCCTGGATCCGGTTCCACGAGCCCGGACAGATCACAGATAGGAGTTGACCGACCGGTCCAAATCTATCTAAAATTGAGTATTTCGCATACCTGAAAGGAATCGGTTCATGCGATACGACCCGGCGCGAGCGCCGCGACTAGTCGCCTGGGAGACCACCCGGGCCTGTGACCTCGCCTGTGTCCACTGCCGCGCCGTGGCTCAACCGCGCCCCGATCCCCGGCAACTGTCCACTGAAGAGGCGTTTCGCCTCGTTGATGACATCGCCACCTTCGAGGAGTCGGTGATCCTGATCCTCACGGGCGGCGATCCGTTGAAGCGGGAAGACATCTTCGATGTGGCGGCCCGGGCATCTCGTGCCGGCCTGCGCGTGGTGATGTCGCCCAGTGGGACACAGGTCACCCCGCGCACCGTCCAGAGGTTGAGGCAGGTGGGGGTCCAGCGGATCTCCGTGAGCCTGGACGGGAGTACCGCGGAGCTCCACGACTCATTCCGGCAGGTCCCAGGGGCTTTCGCCGAAGCCGCGCAGTCCCTGGCCTACGCCCGCGAAGGGGGACTGCCGTTTCAGATCAACACCACGGTCACCCAGCACAACCGCCAGGACTTGGCCAACATGCTGCGCTTGGCGGTGGAGCTCCAGGCGGTGACCTGGGACGTCTTCATGCTGGTGCCTACCGGCCGGGGCAAGGTCCAGATGGAGATCACACCAGAGGAGTACGAGGAGACCTTGCACTTCGTCTATGAGGTCTCACAGACCGCGCCCATTCAGGTGAAGATGACCTGCGCGCCGCATTACAAGCGTGTCCAGGTCCAGGAACGCAGGCGGCGGGCGCGCCAGGCCCACGTCGGCACCGGCCCGGGTGCCGGTACGGGTGCACCGCCGCGGGTGCATCCGGCGCATGGCTTCAGTCGGGGATGCATGGCCGGATTCGGTTTCTGCTTCGTCTCTCACATCGGAGAAGTGGGTGGGTGTGGCTACCTGCCCCTCCTGGCTGGGAGCGTCCGGCAGAAATCCCTGGTGGAGGTGTACCGCGACTCACCCCTGTTCCAGAGCATCCGGGATCCCAACCTGCTCCAGGGGCGCTGCGGTATCTGCGAGTACCGCGTCCTCTGCGGGGGGTGCCGCGCACGGGCGCTGGGTTCGACGGGGAACTACCTGGAGGAGGAACCGTTCTGCACGTACCACCCCACCCCCCGAGCCCTGCGGGAGCTGGCGAACGTGGAAGGGCTGCTCGCACAGGCAGCGCCCCACGAGAGCCGGGTGGAGACGGTGCCCCATCCTGGCCTGATCCCGCCGGCCTTTTAGGCTCTGGCATTCAGGGCCAATTGAAAACGGACAACTGACAACGGACAACGGGTCATCCGTCGGTTGTCAGTTGTCGGTTGTCGGTTTTGAATTTTTCATTGAGGGGAGTTGACCATGTATTACCCGATCTTCCGACCGCGGCGACTCCGGGAGACAGAGACATTCCGACGGATGGTGCGCGAGACGCGCCTCATGGTGGATGACTTCATCATGCCCTTCTTCGTGGTCCATGGCCGAGGGGTCCGCCGCGAGATCAATTCCATGCCGGGCAACTTCCAGCTTTCGGTGGATGAGCTGGTGAAAGAGGTCAAGGAAACGGCGGCCCTGGACATCCCGGGGATCATCCTCTTCGGGCTGCCGGCCAGCAAGGATGCCGTGGGCTCCGAGGCCTATGCCAAGGACGGCATCGTCCAGCAAGCCATCCGGGCCATCAAGGATTCGGTGTCCGATCTGGTGGTCATCACCGACGTCTGCCTTTGCGGGTACACGAGTCACGGTCACTGCGGTGTGGTAGAGCGGGGCCGCGTTAAGAACGATCCCACGCTGGAACTGCTGGCCAAGACGGCCCTGTCCCACGCCGAGGCGGGCGCGGACATGGTGGCGCCCTCGGACATGATGGACGGGCGGGTGGGGGCCATCCGCGAGGCGCTGGATGAGGCCGGCTACGGGGAGACGCCGATCCTCGCTTACTCCGCCAAGTACGCCAGCGGCTTCTACGGCCCGTTCCGCGAGGCGGCGGAGTCGGCGCCTCAGTTCGGCGACCGCCGTGCTTACCAGATGGACCCGGCGAATGCCGACGAGGCCCTGCGCGAGGTGGGCCTGGATCTGGAGGAGGGGGCGGACATGATCATGGTCAAGCCGGCCCTTCCCTACCTGGATGTCCTCTGGCGCGTGAAGGCCGAGTTCGGCGTGCCCGTTGCCGCCTACAACGTGAGCGGCGAGTTCGCCATGGTGAAGGCGGCAGCGCGTCTCGGCTGGCTGGATGAAGAGCGTGTCATGCTGGAGATGCTGACGGCGATCAAGCGTGCCGGTGCGGACCTCATCCTCACGTACTTCGCGCGGGACGCGGCCCGGCTCCTCCGGCAGCAAAACCGGTGACAATCGGGACGGGGCTCCCCTGGTCCGGCCCTTACCTCGCCAGCGTCATTCCTGGTTATCTTCGTTCCCTGCATCCCGTTGCCTCGGGCGCGGGAGACGCCTTCCGTGTTGTTCGGTCTCTGAAACATTGTTCCCACGGTCTTGACAGGCTCGGGGAGTCTCGCGTCTAATGACCGCGCTCACCGCCGACCAGCCTGAGCCTCCGGGAGGGGATCTTCCATGGGCGATCGCTCCAGACAACTGTTTCAGGAGGCCTGTCGCTATTTCCCGGGCGGAGTGAATAGCCCCGTGCGCGCCTTCTGTGCTGTGGGGGGCGACCCTTTCTTCGTGTCCCATGCACGGGGCAGCCGGATCACCGACGTGGACGGCCGGAGCTACATTGACTATGTCGGCTCCTGGGGGCCCATGATCCTGGGCCACGCGCACCCGCGGGTCGTGGCCGCCATCCAGAAGGCGGCCGAGGCCGGCACCAGCTACGGCGCGCCCACGGAATTGGAGACGCGACTGGCCCGGCTCGTCCAGGCGGCCTTCCCCAGCCTGGAGCGGATGCGCTTTGTGAGCTCGGGGACCGAGGCCTGCATGAGCGCCCTGCGGGTGGCGCGCGGATTCACGCGGCGCGACGCCATCGTGAAGTTCGAGGGGTGCTATCACGGCCACGCCGACAGCCTCCTGGTGAAGGCCGGTTCCGGCGC
Source organism: uncultured bacterium (assembly GCA_964644725.1). Lineage (GTDB taxonomy): Bacteria > Methylomirabilota > Methylomirabilia > Methylomirabilales > 2-02-FULL-66-22 > 2-02-FULL-66-22. The sequence goes on along the minus strand of CAZXXV010000239.1, from coordinate 1,039 downwards.
GCTGACCTTCGGTGTCCCCGATAGCCTTGGGGTTCCCGCGGACCTAGCCCGCCACACCCTGCCCCTGCCCTACAACGACCTCGAGGCCGTCGGGGCGAGCTTCGTGCAACGCGGGAACGAGATCGCGGCGGTCATCGTGGAACCGGTGGCGGCCAACATGGGGGTCATCCTGCCGCGGCCCGGATTCCTGGAGGGGCTGCGTGAGATCACCCGGCAGCACGGTGCGCTCCTGATCTTCGATGAGGTCATTACCGGCTTCCGGATCGCCTGGGGCGGGGCGCAGCAGCTCTATGGTGTGCACCCGGATCTGATCTGCCTGGGAAAGATCGTGGGCGGCGGCCTCCCCGTCGGTGTGTACGGCGGGCGCGCCGACATCCTGGAGCAGGTGGCGCCCTTGGGGGGCATCTATCAGGCGGGCACCCTGTCGGGAAACCCGCTGGCCATGGCGGCCGGCGTCGAGACCCTGACCCTCCTCCAGGCGCCGGGATTCTATGCCGATCTCGAGGCCAAGGGTGCGCGGCTGGCCGAAGGCTTGGCGCAGGCGGCATCCGCGGCGCGGATCCCCGTGCAGACCAATCGAGCAGGATCCATGCTGACTAGCTTCTTCACGGGCGTGCCCGTCACGGATTACGCCACGGCCAAGACGGCCGACACGAAGCGCTACGGCGCCTTCTTCAGCGCCATGCTCGCACGCGGGGTCAGCCTGGCGCCATCCCAGTTCGAGGCCGCGTTCGTCTCTGCGGCTCACTCCACCGAGGATCTGGACGCCACGGTGGCGGCGGCGCGGGAAGCGCTCGCTGCCGTCGCCGCGGCCTGAGACGAAGGAACGCGCGCCGGGCAGGGCGGGGGAGCATGGAGAGACTGGCGAGCTCGCGACGAGGATTCGTCAACTTCCTGCTGGGGACCGGGTTCGGGGCCATGGCGGTCTGGATGCTCTACCCGGTCATCCGCTATCTGATCCCGCCCACGAGTGGTGAGCCGACCATCGCCAGCGTCACGGTCCCGTGGAAGCCGGCCGAGATCAAGGCGAACTCGGGGA
>CAZXXV010000238.1:0-7104 GCA_964644725.1 uncultured bacterium | reverse complement strand
CCCAGGAGCATCACGGCCACGATGGCGCCGGCCTGGTACTCGCCCACGACGAGGGCCGCGAGGATCGCCGTGGACACCAGGACGTCCACGGTGAAGTCTCGAGCCCACAGGCCCCGCGCCGTGCTCCACCAGATGGGCAGTCCGGCGGTCACCGCGGCCAGGACGGCCAATCCCCGTTCGATGGCGGGAAATCCGAGCAGGAAAGCCCCCCAGCTTCCCAGGAGGATCGCCGCCCCCGCAAGGGTGGCGATTCCCTCAACGGACCAGAGGACATCCCGATACTTGTGGACGAAGGATGCGACGGGCGCAACACACTGGCGACACCGGTCCCAAAGCAAACCGGCCAACGTCCACCCCTCCTATCGCATGAACCGGTCCAGAGCGGTTTTGAGGTCTCCCAGGGTTCGCCGGGCATCCCCCCGCCGCGCCGCGTCCGAGACGCAGTGGGCCAGGTGGTCCCCCAACACCAGCCGAGCAACCTGGTCGAGAGCGGCTCGAACCGCCGCAAGCTGGGTCAGGACGTCGGGGCAGGGACGATCCTCGAGCACCATGCTGCGGATGGCCCCGACATGCCCCTCGATCCGGGCCAGGCGGTTCGCGATCTGGCGGGTCTTCGTGTGTCCGGACCTTTTCATCCTCATATCCCCCCAGGGGGGATATTTCCATCCCAGGGCACTCCCGTCAAGCCCTCTCGTCGCGATTACGACAGCGATTGCGACCGGGACTTGACAGCCGGCTCCTGAGATGGTAAAGATATTTGCACAAGTGTCAAAAGGAGATTCGCCTATGCCTTCACGCCGTCGCACAGTGATCGGCTGCGAGACGTTCCAACTCGACCCGGCGAAGATCCGCCGGCTGGAGCCGAAACTCAAGCGGACCGAGGGTCTGGCGGAGGTCTTCGGGATCCTCGCGGATCCGAGCCGGACCAAGATCCTGTTCGCCCTCTCGCAGGAAGAGCTGTGCGTGTGCGATCTGGCCGGCCTCTTGGGCCTGAGCGTGTCCACGGTCTCGCATCACCTGCGCCTGCTGCGGACCGCGCGGCTGGTTCGGCACCGGAAGGATGGCCGGATGATTTACTACCGACTGGCGGATGACCACATCGTGATGCTGATGCGGATGGCTCTGGAGCATGTCCATGAGACCTCGTGACCTTCTCTCCTTCAGGACTTCCAGAACTGTGAGAGGGTCAGGGCGCGTCCTGGCCCTTTTGCTGCTTCTCACCATCCTGGCGCTGGCCCCCGCTCTCGACCTGGCAGGAGAGGAGCGGGCGGGGTTGCTCCATGGACCCGTCACTGCCCTGGACCTTTGCAGCGTCCCCGCACTCAGCGCGCCGCCCGCCATGCTCGCGCCCCTCGTGCCCATTGCCGGCGTCACCGAAACGCCGCCTGCCGGCGTCGTGTCCCTGCTCGCGCGTCCCCTCGACCACCCGCCCCAGCCCTCCTAACGTCCGCCTGTCCCGTCGCGTCCAACGACTTGCCCGGCGCCCCGGACGGGGGCCGCCGATGAAGGAGTGGTCTGATGACCACAAGAACAATCGAAGTACCCGTGGTCCTCCCCGAGGCGGAGGACTGTACCGCCTGCGCCGAGCGACTACGGACGACGCTCGGCGAGCTGAAGGGCATCAGCGCCGCGGAACTGGATGCGGCCGGACGGCAGCTCACGCTGACGTACGACCCGGCGCTTGTATCTCTCCCGGTCCTGGGGACCCGCGTTCGAGAGGCCGGGGTGGCCCTGGCCCGCCGCTTCCGCCACGCCACCCTCCGCCTGGAGGGGCTCCATTGCCCGGACTGCGCCGGGGCGGTGGAACACGGTGTGAACCACGTCCCCGGGGTCCTCAGTGCCACGGCGAGCTTTGCGGCCGCGACCCTGCATGTGGAGTACGACGCGGACGTAACGGATCTGAACCGTATCGCGGCTGCCGTGAGCCCGACCGGGTACCGGGCCGTCATCCCGGGGACGGGCTCCGATGCGGCCGTCATCCGGGTGCCCGAGATGGACTGTCAGGACGAGGTGAAGGCCATCGAGGGCAAGCTCCGCGCCCTCGCGGGCGTCGCCTCGTGGCAAGTGAACCTGGTGGAGCGAACCCTGCGAATCCAGTTCGATCCGAAGACCCTGACCACCGAGGCGATCCTCGCGCCCATCCGGGACCTGGGGATGACCCCGGTCCTGGCGAGGGAGGCCGCCGCCCACGTCGCATGGCAGCGAGATCCCCTGGTCCTCTCGACGGCAGCCTCGGGCGTCCTACTGGCATCGGCGTTGCTCGCCGACTGGCTGGGGGCCAGGCTGGCGTTGACTGTGGGTCTGTACGCCGCAGCACTCCTGGCCGGAGGATGGATCACCGCCCGCAAGGCGGTCCGGGCCGCGCTTGCCCGTCGCCTGGACATGAACGTGCTCATGACCATTGCCGTGGTGGGCGCGGTCCCCATCGGGGAATGGGCCGAGGCGGCCGCCGTGGCCTTTCTGTTTGCCCTGGCGCAGCTTCTGGAGAGCTACAGTCTGGACCGGGCGCGGCAGGCGGTACGCCGCGTGCTTGACGTCACGCCGCCGGAGGCGACCATCCGGCGGGACGGCCGGGAGGTGCGCGTCGCGGTGGCGGCGGTCAATCCGGGGGAGGTGATCCTGGTCCGCCCAGGAGAGCGCATCCCCCTGGACGGGATAGTGCGAGCTGGGACCTCGGGGGTGAACCAGGCCCCCATCACCGGCGAATCATGCCGGTCGAGAAGGCGACCGGAGCCCAGGTCTTCGCCGGCTCCATCAACGGCGAGGGGGCCCTGGAGGTGGAGGTCACCCACCGCGCCCAGGAGACGATGCTGGCGCGGATCATCGCCCTCGTGGAGGAGGCCCAGACCCAGAAGGCGCCGGCCCAGGCCTTCGTGGAGCGCTTCGCCGCGATCTACACTCCGGCGGTGATCGCCGGGGCGGTCCTCATCGCAAGCCTGCCCCCGATCCTCCTGGGGCAACCGGCGTGGCCGTGGATCTACCGGGCCCTGGTCCTCCTTGTCATCGCCTGCCCCTGTGCCCTGGTGATCTCAACACCCGTCGCCGTGGTCTGCGGGCTGGCCCGCGCGGCGCGGGCGGGTGTCCTGATCAAGGGTGGCCGCTACCTCGAGGCCTTGGGCCAGCTCAAGGCCCTGGCCTTCGACAAGACCGGCACCCTCACCCGCGGGGCCCCCGAGGTGATGGAGATCCGCCCCGTGAACGGGACCGACGCCCGCGAAGTCCTGCGCCTGGCCGCCGCCGTGGAGGCGCGGTCGGAACACTCCCTCGCCGCCGCGATCCTCCGGGCCGCCCGGGCGCAGGCGCTCACCCGGCCCGAGGCGACCGGCTTCACCGCCGTGGCCGGCCGGGGCGCCTTCGCGGAGATTGATGGGCACCGGTACTTCCTCGGGAGCCACCGATACGCCGAGGAATTGGGCGTCTGCAACGGGGAGATCGAGCGGCACCTCCAGGAACTGGAGGCGAGCGGGCAGACGCCGGCCATCCTCAGCGATGGCACGCGCGTCCTGGGGATCATGGGGCTGGCGGACCAGATCCGGGAGGAGGCGCCGGAGACGTTGGGGCACCTGCGCCGCCTTGGGGTCTCTCCGCTCACCATGCTGACCGGGGACGTCCGCGGGACGGCCGAGGACATCGCCCGCCGCGCCGGTGTGGACGAGGTCCGGGCGGAACTCCTCCCTGACCAGAAGGTCGCCGCCATCAGGGATCTGGTAAAGCAGCATGGCCGGGCCGGGATGGTGGGGGACGGGATCAACGATGCGCCCGCGCTGGCGGCCGCCACCGTCGGCATTGCCATGGGCGCGGCGGGGACCGATGCGGCCATCGAGACGGCAGATGTCGCTCTGATGAGCGACGACCTGCGGCAGCTCCCCTTCGCCGTCGCGTTGGGCCGGCGGGCCCTCGGGATCATCCGGGCCAATATCGGGCTGTCCCTGCTGACCAAGGCCGCTTTCGTCCTCCTGGCGGTGCTGGGCGAGGCCACGCTCTGGATGGCCGTCGCGGCCGATATGGGAACGTCCCTGATGGTGATCTTCAATGGGATGCGCTTGCTGCGCAACGGGGGACCGCATCCCCCGGCGGGATCGGCGTGAGTCATGCCCACGTGTGGCATCACGCCTGTCCCGCTCCGGCGGCGCCGGGTCTGCTGGCTCATGGTTGCCCTGAGCTTCCTGGTGCCGGTTGCGGGGGTCGCCGCCCCCGAAATGGGAGCCCTGGTGGTCCGGGTTACTGGCTCGTCGAGGGCGATTGAGGACTTCGGGCAATTGGACCTCGCCCTCGGCCGGATCGCTATCCACCCCGCAGGGACCGTCCGGGATAAAGGATGGATGGGCTACGCGCCGGTTGCGGCCTTGGTGGACCTGAACGATCAGATCGGTGGACACACCGCCACGGTCTTGAGCCAGAAGGTTCCGGCCGGGGCCTACAGCGCCATCCGTGTTGATGTCGTGTCGGCAGCCGGGAGGCTACGCGATGAACGGCGGCCGTCGCTGAGGCTTTCTATCCGTCCGGTCCGAGTCTGGTTCGGGGTCCGGCCAGGTCAGGTGACCAGCATCGTCGCGGACTTCATCGTGCGGCGGAGAGGAGAGCAGGGCCGGACCTTGGATTACGAGGTGCGGATCGCGAAAGCCTTCCTCGATCCTGCGCGAGCGAAGTCCTCCGAGGGGCTCAGATCGCCGCACCAGGACCGGCAAGGGGGCAGGCCGGCGCACGGCCTCCGGAATCACCTGGATGCCCACGGGCGGGCAGAGTGAGTGACCGCGCGAATGCCTGACCGCTCGAAGGCCCTCGATGTCCCGTGCGGTGCGACGCGTGTCATCCATCAACTCCCGACCTGGTGCCGATTTCTTACCGGGCAACCCCGACGACCTTGGGGGCGTCGCGGCGGTCCGAAACTTCCCCACGTGCCGGGACTGGCCGCAGCGGCGGGAAGGCCAAGGCCAAAGATCTGGAAACGGAATAGCCCTGGCAAGGGAGGACACGCATGCATCGTCTCGGCCAACTGAGCTGCCTCTTGCTGGTTGTCTCTGCGATATTCCTGGTGGCGAGCCGCCAGGCCCAGGCGCACAAGGATCTGCCTGCCGCCTTTGGCGATGTGGCCTTTGAACAGCGCCTGAATCAGCAGATCCCTCTCGATCTTCCCTTTCGGGACGAGACGGGGCGAACCGTGATGCTGCGCCGGTATTTCGGACAGCGGCCAGTCATCATCCTGCCCCTCTACTACTCCTGCGAGACGCTATGTCCCATCTTACTGGATGGACTGGCGAGGGGCCTCCACCCGGTCTCGCTCGAAGTCGGGAAGGATTTCGAGATCATCACGCTGAGCATCAATCCTCGCGAGACACCGAGTTTGGCGGCGAAGAGAAAAAGCGAGGTCCTGCTGCACTATGGGCGCCCTGAAGCGGAGGCTGGTTGGCACTTTCTCACCGGGGACGAGACGGCTATCCGGGAAGTCACGAAAGCCATCGGCTTCCGCTACACCTACGACGCCAAGACGGACCAGTATGCTCACCCCTCCGGGGTCGTCATCCTGACGCCGGAGGGGAAGACGGCGCGTTATTTCTACGGGATCGACTTCCCGCCACGGGACCTGCGTCTGGGGCTGATTGAGGCCGCCGACAGGAAGATCGGCACGCCCATTGATCAGGTATTGCTCTACTGCTACCGCTATGACGCGCTCACCGGGAAGTATGGGCTGGTCATCAGGAACGTGATCCGGCTGGCTGGATTGGCCACTGTCCTCGCGCTGGGGATGTTCATTCTTCTGATGCTCCGGCGGGAGCGGCGCGCCCAGGCGAAGCTCCAGGCAACACAATAAGGGAACAGGCATATGCACTTCACTCCAGTCGATCCAACATCTTGCGGTAACCGACTCGATCCGGGCCCAAGCGGTTGGGGTCACTGGAGTCAGGTGCATATGCCTATAAGGGAAACTGGGTCCCCGTCTCCTCCAAGGAGCGCGTACCGCCGCATGCGGGACCGACACCGTCTTTCTCTGACTGGCGGCTTCGCCCCGTTGATCTTCCTGGGCGTGGTGCTAAACTGCCTGGGTTCAGGGCGGGTGCGACACCCTCACGCTCGTAGCCACCCACGGTGGAAGGCATACCAGAGGACAAGCCCGCTCAAGTAGCCTACGCCCATGTTCCATAGCGACACGCCGGTGGTGAGGAGCATGACGTATCGGTCTTCCTTCTGGAGATTGTTCGCCTTCACCCCCGCAGCCAACTCAAGCCCTCCGAAGAGCAGGATCACTCCAAGGAGAGACCGAGGAAAGAGCTTGAAGAGCGTCGCCACTGAGTCGCCAAGGAAAAGTCCCGTGAACAACACGAGGGCCCCGAGGATCACCAGGGCCCCACCGGTCCGGGCGCCGAACCGGACGTGACCTGCCATCCCACCGGCCCCGTGGCACATAGGCACGCCACCCAGACTGGTTCCCACCAGATTCATGACCCCGTGATCCACAGCGACCGCCTTGACGGTGATGGGCCGGTCCGGGAACAGGGAATTGTTCTCCTCCACGGTGGCGATGATAGCATTGCCCAATGTCAGTGCCACCTGGGGGAGGCCGAGAACCAAGACACCGGTCGCGAGATCCTCCCAGCCGATCTTGGTCAAGGCGAATTCGGGAAGCCGCAGGCGGAAGGACATCTGCCCGAGTTCGCTGAGCAGAGACGGTGCCCGGATCAGCTCCACCGTCACGCCGAAGCCCAGGAGGAGGAGCATTGCGGGGATCCGTTCGTGCGAGAGCAGGACGAACGTCCCGATGACAGCGACCACAGCGAGGAGAGGATCTCCTTCCATCATCCTGACCCCTTCCAGGATGAACCCAAGCCCCAGACTGAGGACAAGGCCGTGGACAATAGGTCGACTGGTGATCCTGGCGATCCAGGTTATTGCACCCGTGAGTCCCATGACCAGCCAGAATACACCGGAGAAGAGCCCCGAGGCCCAGATTGCGCCCGGCGTGATGCTCCCAGGGTGGGTGATGGCGGCCGTGCCGATGGCCTTCATGGGCTGGATAGGAACCGGGGTCTTAAAGTACAGGCCGACGAAGATCTTGAAGATGCCGAAAGCCACCAGAACCCCGACGGGGTCCATCTGGTTGATGGT
>CAZXXV010000237.1:0-7126 GCA_964644725.1 uncultured bacterium | reverse complement strand
GGGGCGGTACCGTCGCGGCGATGATCCGCGCGTTGGTCCGGAGGGTGCCGTTGCCGCCCACGCGCTCGAACTCCCGCTCCTGGAGCACGCGGAGCAACTTGACCTGGTTGGCAACCGTCATCTCGTTGATCTCATCCAGGAAGATGGTCCCGTCTCCCGCAATCTCGAACTTCCCCTTCTTCTGCGCGATCGCCCCTGTGAAGGCGCCTTTCTCGTGGCCGAAGAGCTCGCTGGCCAGCAGCGTCTCGACGAGGACGCCGCAGTTGATCGCGATGAATGGGGAATGACGCGAGGCGCTGGAGTAGTGGATGGCCCGCGCGACGAGTTCCTTGCCCGTCCCGCTCTCCCCCTGGATGAGCACGGTGGTGCGGGAATTCGAGACCGATCCGATGGTCTTGAAGACTTCCTGGAGCTTCCGGCTGTTCCCGATCACCGGAAAGAACTCGTGATCGTCGGTGGCATCCTGGACCACGAGCCACGGGTGGGCCCGCTCATCAATGGTCCGGGCGCACATGGCCACCTTGGTGTCCAGCTCGCCGATGTCGATGGGCTTGCGCAGATAATCGTAGGCGCCGTGCTGCATGGAGGTGATGGTCGTCCGCATGTCCCCGTACGCCGTGATGATGATCACAGGGAGGTCAGGCCACTGCGCCCGCAGGACCGGGAGCAAGGTCAAGCCATCCACGTCCGGGAGGCGGATGTCCAGGATGACGATCTGCGGGTGAAACGCCCGGCACTTCTCCAGGCCCGTTTGACCGGAGAGCGAGCATTCCACCACGTAGCCCTTCTCGTGGAGGTGCTTATGCAGCACGCGGCATATGGACTCCTCATCATCGATAACCAGGATTCGCTTTGGTTCCATGGCTCATTCGCCCTCCCCTGCTGGCAGGAGGACATGAAATCGCGTGCTCCACCCATCCCCGGCTCCGGACGGCGGGTCACCCGCGGTCCTCGAGACAACTTCGATTCGCCCCCCGTGTTCTTCGACGATCCGTTTTGAGAGCGAGAGCCCTAGGCCGATCCCTTTGGCCTTGGTGGAAAAGAAGGGGTCGTAAATGCGGTCCAAGTGCTCGGGGCGGATACCCCGCCCCATGTCTGACACCGCGATCCGAACCCAGCGTTCCCCATCCTGTCGGACCAAGCCTGTGGCGATCCCGATCCGCTTGTGCGTTTCCATGGACTGGGCGGCGTTGATCAGGAGGTTGAGGAGCACCTGCTTGATCCGGCCCTCGTCCACGAACAGCTTGGGGATGGTCCAGTCGTAGCTCTCGTCGAAGGAGATCTCGTCGCCACTTTGGCGGATGATCTCCTTCGAGCCCTCGATGATCCGGTGCAGGTCGCACCAGGTCTTGGCGAGAGCAGGGGGCTGGGTGTACTCCAGAGTATCGTTCACGATCCGGTCCAGCCGGTTGACCTCGTTGATCAGGATGTCCCAATACTCTTGATCCGTCTCCCGGGCGTCGCTCTTGCGGGCCAGGATCTGCACGTTCATCTTGATGGCCGACAGGGGGTTCCGGATCTCGTGGGCAATGCCCGCAGCCAATTGACCGATCGCGGCGAGCCGCTCCTGGGCGATCAGCATCGAGTCGGCCTGCTTCAGGGCGGCGATCTGTTCCTTGATCCGCTGTGTCATCTGGTTGAAGGTCGTCGCCAGCAGGGCAATCTCATCCTTGCCCTCCACCTTCACCTCCCCGTCGAATACGCCCTGGCCCGTATTCCGGGCTGCCATGGACAACTGTACCAGGGGCCGGGTGATGCGCCGGATCACATACACGCTCAAGGCGATGCTCAGGCTCAGCGACCCGATCCAGGTGAAGACGATGAGGGCGAGGGACCTTCTCTGGGCTTCGACGTTATCCTCCAGCGAGGTGAGGACGGCTCGCGTGGCGATCACGTCGCCCTGATTCACCAGGTCCATCAAGGTATTTCCGGTCGCCGTCACCTTCTTGAATAAGCCATTGTGAGTGGCGCGCCTTTCCTGAAGCTCTCGCTCCAAATAGGAGAGAAAAAGGACGCTCTCGCGGTACTGTGGAAGAAACTGCAGGATCTTCTCTTTCTGCTCGTATGCCAGGCTGCTCCGCTCGACGACCGCCCCGACCTCGGTGATGACCCTCTCCACATCTACCTCGTAGGACGGGTCGAACACCTCGGCGATCCTTTCCAGGCCACGCAGGGCCGCGACCTCCGACAGCGCCTGCTGGGCGTCCGCGTCCGGGGCTGGAATCCTCCGCAGATCAGCCGTGAAGAACTGCCGGATGTGGCTGTGGATCATCCGGCCATTCTTTTCCAGCAGAATCATGGTGAGATGGTTCCGCATCAGCAGACGGGCGGTGCGATCGAATTCGGTGTTCATCTCCCGGGCCCGTTCCAGGATGCCCGCGACCTGGCTGTTGGGGTCCAGGGGATGGACCGAGGAAGGGGGCCGTCTCGCGAGATACTCCAGGAAAGGGCGGTTGGCGGACGTTCCGAGAGGATTGCGGCCACGCAAGGTTGCCATCGGGTTCATGAGGTACGTCTCGATTCTCTCCGAGAGCTCCCCATACTTCACCACGATGGGACCGAGATCTTCTGCGCTGCTGGAGAGCAGGAAGGTCTCGAGGTAGTCTCGCCGCGTGATCACCTCCTCTTTGAGTGTGATCAGGAAACGGGACGCGGCGATCTCCAGGTCAAAGCTCCTGTGGAAGTTCGCGCTGATGCGCCGGATCGTGCCATACGTGACGAGCCCAAGCAGCAGAACAATCGCGGTCGTGAGTCCCACGAGGATGAGGATGATCTTCTGGCGCAGGCCGAACTGCAGATGGACACGCTGGAGGAACGGCATGCTCATCGTTGCCCTCCCGGCCATCCCGGGGGAGTCATGGTAGCGACCTAACCACCGGCCGATCCCCCGAATCCTCTGCGCCCTCCCGGCCGCCTTCAAATGTAGCCTCCGGGAATCTGCGAACAGTCATCCCGTAGGTTCGCGCGAGGCGCTGGACCTGGAGCAGGTGGATAACCGGCACCCTCATGCGGAGGAACTTATGGATGAGCCCCTGATCCTTCTCCTCACAGGGAGGGACGCGGCGCACAATTCCCGCGATGATCTTGCTCTGGTCGCACCGGCCAACGTTGGCCGATGCTCCCCCCACGTTCACGAACGCTTTGATGGCCCGTCCCCCGGCCCGCTCCAGGTAGATCGCCATCCGCTTCCGCACGACGTCGGCGAACGACTCTCCCATGAGCTCGGGAACTCCATTCCGGCGGATGGCTGCCTTGGCCAGGTCCTTCCCTCCCTCAAGGAGGAAATTGCTCTTCGCCCCGCCGCTTCGCGCCGCTGCCGCAGACCGGAAACGGAACACACCGCGCTCGAAGAGCACGCGCTCCATATCCAGCCACGTGAATTGGGGATCCGTCGCCCCCCACTGCGAGGCCCCCACCGAACTGATGACCACGGCCTCGAGATTCAAGGCCGCGGCCGCGGAGAGCACCGCGATATTCAACCCGGGCAAGGAGCCGGAGAATCCGACCGCAATGACATCCCCCTCCTTCACGCCCACCGCGCGGAGGAGGTCCACGACGAGGGCAGCAAAGCCCGGGTCCGTGCTCATCCGCTTTGCCGGTAAAGACCCGAGCGTCGTCACCAGAGGTGTCAGCTCCTCACCGATGATCCCCGTCCTCATGGCGTCATTGGGCGAGAAAGGGAGACCCTGTTGGATCCGCGCCGTCCTGAGGTCCGCGAGGGCCTGTTCCATCCTGTGGGCCGCGCGCTCTCGAAGGGCATAGTGCCCTCCACGAACGGCCCGCTCGGCGACGATGACGGCCAGCAGCACCATCAGGGCCAACACGGCCAGGCGCGATGGGCGAATCCTTGGTTCGACGTATCTCACAGGAGGGCCCCCGGCGAAAGGAGCACGAGCACCAGGCGAATGATCCCTGAAACCAGGATGGTCATGCACAGCGTCGGCAGGAGACCCTGTTTCTCGATGTCGTTCGCAATCAGACCAGGAACAAGGTACCCGAGGCCTTGGATGTCCGCCGGAGCCGACGAAAGAGGGGGCAGGACCAGTTCGATGCCCCGGACGCACACGAAGCCCAGCAGCACCAGCAGGACGAAGCGTCTCCTGCTGAACAGGATGATGTAACCCGCCAGAAGCCTGACGAGCAGCAGCGTGAGACCGCTCGCCGCGCCTATGGTCAGAAGCGCGAACGGCCGTCCCCCCAAAAGCGCGAGGTAGCCGGGCACGATCATCCCCCCCGGCGACAAACCGACGATCTCAAACGAGAGCAACGCCCCCACCAGGCTCAATGCGATCGCCTCAACAAACATGCCTCGCCCTTTCCGAAAACAGCGCCGCGATCTTCATTCCCCAGCCGTAGTAATTCCCCAGCCCGACAATCGTCGAGCCTGCCTGCACGTGCCTCTCCAGGCTGGACTGGAGCGTCTCGTCCGAGAGATCGGAAAGATGGGAGATGCGCTCCACCGGGTAGCCGCTTCGCATGGCCTCGCGTTGCACAAATCGCCACGCCCTGCCGACGAGCAGGATCCTATCCGGTCGGACGTGTTGAACCACCGCCCGCCCGAAGGCCTGGGACCGGAGTGGCCGGTCTTCCCGGCCGTTGAGGATCACCACGATGGGCGGCTTCACCAGCGGATTTGTGACGAGCTCCTTCCATACGATGGCCAGAGAGTCCGTGTCGTTCACCGAAAAGGCATTGACAAAGGTGACCGGGGATCCGTTCAGGGCGGACGCATGCACTCGTAACGCGCCCACGTCCTCCCTCATCGAAAGCATGCCTCGCAGGGCGGTGCCGCGATCCACCCCAAGTTCTTCGCAGAGCGCGAGCGAAATTGCGTAGTTCTCGGCAAAGGCGTGAGGATCGGGGGGCACCACGGCGTCCACGTCCGGACCGGCCGAAACCCGGATCACCCTGGTTCCCTGCCGCCTCGCCCTCTCCTGGAAGAGCTCGGAATACCTCGACTCTGTCGTGATCAGAACTCCCCGGGTCGGGATGGTATGGGAGAGCGCCTTGGCCGCGGCGTCTGTCCCGGCCGCAAAGACCTCCATGTGATCTTCCCGGACATTGGTGATGACCCCGATGGTCGATTGCACAATCCGATGTTCCGCGACCCACTGCAACTCAGGGTGGACGGCCATGCACTCCAGGACGACAGCATCCACATTGCGGCGGGCGGCGAGCGAGACCACTCGCATCTGCTCTCTGATCGTCGCTCTCCCCCGACGCTTCACTGTGACTTCGCTTCCGTCCTCCAGGATGATTCGCGGTTCGGTACCGGTCGTCTTCGCCACGACCCTGTAGCCTCCCGCCCGAAGCCCTGCTGCGATGAGGCGGGTCACGGTGGATTTCCCCCTGGTCCCGTTGACGTGGATACAGATTGGGATCCGTTGTCGCCGTCTGTGGAGGAATGCCCGTTCCAAGAGGGCGAGCGAGAGAAGAATCAGTAGGGAAGCAAGGACCAGGTACATCTCAGCCGCCGGGGCGACTCCCATGGGGTTAGAATTATCCAGGAGTTGTCACCCTATCTGCCGACGCGTTCGGAAGGCCCTGAAACTCATAGCGCTGGGCCCGCATCGGATATCAATCGAAGTTCGGTGGACTCCCAGAGTTCCGATCGGGTAAGGGTTGGTCCGCCTTGACCTCCTCGTCTTCCCGCCCTAATGGTCGAGGTGAAAGAGCATGATCGTCCCGATCCCGGCCAGGATCAAAAGCAACTGGCGCGCAGCTTCTGCCACCCGGGCACGGCGGTGAAGGCTGGGGATGAGATCCACGGTTGCGATATAGATGAAACTGGCCGCTGAGAGTGCCATGATATATGGCGTGACTCCCCGGACCTCCTGGAGGAACAGATAGGCCAGCACAGCACCGGGGAGGGTCGCAAGACTCGACAGCACGTTGTACAAGAGCGCCTGAGTCTTCCCATAGCCGCTGTCCAGAAGGATGGCGAAATCGCCGACCTCCTGGGGGATCTCATGGGCAATGATCGCCAGGGACGTGGCGATACCCAGGGGAATCGAGCTCAGGAACGCGGCCGCGAGGACGACGCCGTCGGCGAAGTTGTGAAATGCGTCGCCGACCAGGATGAGGAGGCCCGCGCTGCCATGCACCTCGCAATCCGCTTCGTGACAATGGCGCCACAGGAGGAGCTTCTCCAGGATAAAGAAGAGCAGAATTCCCGCCAGCACCGCCGGCAGAATCGTGGACGGGGGGTTGCACTGCAAGGCATGCGGGATGAGCCCCAGGAACGCCGCTCCCAGGAGGGTCCCGGTCGCATAGCTGATCAGGCACGGGATCAGGAGCTGGCGGGTCCTGTCCGGAAAAAGCAGCAGAGAACCCGCCAGGAGCACGGCTCCCACGCTGCCCAGAAGGCTGAAGACCGTGATCCACACCCACAGCATCTCTCAATCTCCCCGATCCTGCGTCGCAAAGGGCAGGCCTTACCATCCCTCGCTACTCCGCAGAGGCGGAGCGCTGGCGTTCGGTTTTGGTCTGCGGGCCGGGAAAGCTCGCCGGAGGGGCCAGCCGGACCGCCATCCCGATGACATCGCCCAGCGGGATCCTGGCCCGTGCCCGCCAGGGGCCACCGGGAAACAGGGTGCTGGCCCAGCGGACATCCTGCAGTTCCGGGCCTGCGGCTTTGCTGGCCAGCGCCCGGAGGGAGGCCAGGGTGTAATCCCGCGCCTGACTCAGGAGGCGGTGCCGTGCCCGATAGGCGGCGCGCCGGCGATGCCAACCGCCCAGGCTCCATCGGTTCAGGGCGATGACGACAAGTCCCTGCCTCGCCACCCGTACCACCTCGGCCAGGGCCTTCGAGGGATCTTCTACAAACTCCAAGGTCAGCACGAACACTGCGAGATCGACTGTTGCATCCCCCAAAGGAAGGCGGTGCGCGTCACCGAGAATCACCGGAATGGCTGGATGCCCCCGGCGGATCTCCGCCACCATGGCCGGGGACCGGTCAAGCCCCACGACCCTCAGGCCTTTGCTGCTGAGCCACGCAGTGAAGTGCCCGGTGCCGCACCCGACCTCCAGCACACTACGGGCGCCGGGGAACCGAGCTAGGAGCCATTCCAGGAGTGCCCGCTCGGCCTGATCCGCCCGCTGCCCGCCTGGCGTGGCGTACCACCCC
>CAZXXV010000236.1:0-7128 GCA_964644725.1 uncultured bacterium | reverse complement strand
CCGGACCCCTCCCTCCTCGTGTGCCGACGAGGTGCGGAAGATGTTGGGCCACAGCGGCCAGGGGTTGTCGGGCGCCCTCTCGTTGGGCGGCGCCGGCAGTAGCTCGAACTGGTGCACCGACACGGCGCCCTGCCGGTGCGCGGTCCCCAGGCAATCCGCGCCAGTATCACCCCCGCCGATGATCACTACTCGCTTCCCCCGCGCCGTGATGAACCGATCCTCCGGGACCTCCTCCCCTTCGCACCGCCGGTTCTGCAGCGACAGGTACTCCATGGCGAAGTGGACGCCCTGAAGCTCGCGCCCAGGAACCTTGAGGTCGCGCGGCAGCGTCGCCCCACCCGCGAGCAAGATGGCGTCGAAGTCCCGCCGGAGCTCCTCCACGGGGACGTTCACCCCGACATTGGCGTTCACTCGGAACCGGATCCCCTCCTTGCGGAGGATGTCCAGCCGGCGGTCCAGGACTCGCTTCTCCAGCTTGAACTCGGGGATCCCGTACCGGAGGAGGCCGCCGATCCGGTCGGCTCGCTCGAAGACGGTGACCCAGTGGCCGGCGCGGTTCAACTGCTGCGTCGCCGCCAGCCCAGCCGGCCCGGACCCGACCACCGCCACCTTCTTCCCGGTGCGGGTGAGCGGCGGCTCGGGATTGACCCACCCGGCTTCGAAGGCGTGGTCGATGATCGCCAGCTCAATGGCCTTGATCGTCACGGGATCGTCGTTGATCCCCAGCACGCAGGAGCCTTCGCACGGCGCGGGGCACAACGTCCCGGTGAACTCCGGGAAGTTGTTCGTGGCGTGCAGGCGATCAATGGCCTCCCGCCAGCGGTCTCGGTACACCAGGTCGTTCCAGTCAGGAATGATGTTCCCCAGCGGGCAGCCCGTGTGGCAGAAGGGGATGCCGCAATCCATGCAGCGTGCGCCCTGCTTCTGCAGCACCTCTGTCGGCCAGAGGAGCATGACCTGCTTCCAATCTCGGACCCGCTCCTCCACCGGCCGGTAGGATTGCTTGGCTCGCTTGATTTCGAGGAAACCGGTCGGCTTACCCATGGGCACCTGCCATGACCGCCTGCTCCCAGGGGATCCCCTCCTCCTGAGCGCGTTTCATCGCGGCGATCGCCCGCTTGTAGTCCCGCGGCATCACCTTCACGAACTTGGAGAGCATGCGGTCCCAGCTCGCCAGGACCTTCTTGGCCCGGGTGCTCCGCGTGTACTCCGCGTGCTTCCGGATGAGGTCCTGAACCATCTGGATATCTTCTCGCTCCTCGAGCGGCTCAACATCCACCATCCCTTTGTTGCAGCGCCGTTCGAAATCCCCCTCCTCGTCCAGGATGTAGGCGATCCCACCGCTCATCCCCGCTGCGAAGTTGCGCCCCGTCCGCCCCAGGAGCACCACCCGGCCGCCGGTCATGTACTCGCACCCGTGGTCGCCCACCCCCTCCACCACGGCCATGGCGCCGCTGTTCCGGACCGCGAAGCGCTCTCCCGCGACGCCCCGGAGGAAGGCCTCGCCCGAGGTCGCGCCGTACAGCACCACGTTGCCGACCAGGATGTTCTCCTCCGGGACGAAGGTGGATCCGCGGGGCGGGATGGCGATGACGCGCCCGCCCGAGAGCCCCTTGCCCATGTAGTCGTTGGCGTCACCTTCCAGCGTCAGGGTGATCCCTCGCGGGATGAAGGCACCAAAGCTCTGCCCCGCCGAGCCGGTGAAGTGGATCCGGATCGTGTCGTCGGGCAGGCCCTCCGCACCGTAGCGGCTCGTCACCTCGAAGCCGAGGAGCGTGCCCACCGTGCGATGGACGTTCCGGATCGGCAGGCGCAACGACACGCGCTCGCGCCGCTCCAGCGCCGGGAGACAGGCCGGGATAAGGATGGTCCCGTCGAGCGACTTGGTCAGGCCGTGATCCTGCCTGCGCACCTTGCGGATTGCGACCTCGGGGCCGACCGCGGGACGGTGAAGGATCATCGAGAAGTCCAGGCCGCGCGCCTTCCAGTGATCCAGCGCCGGCTTGACGTCCAGCCGGTCGATCCGCCCGATCATCTCGTCCATCGTCCGGAAGCCGAGCTTGGCCATGTACTCCCGGACCTCCTCGGCGATGAAGCGGAAGAAGTTCTCGACAAACTCCGGCTTGCCGGTGAACCGCTTACGAAGCTCGGGATCCTGGGTCGCGACGCCCACGGGGCAGGTGTTGAGGTGGCACACCCGCATCATGACGCAGCCCATGACCACCAGGGGCGCCGTGGCGAAGCCGTACTCCTCGGCCCCCATGAGGGCGGCGATGATGACGTCGCGCCCCGTCTTCATCTGCCCGTCCACCTGGACCACGATGCGATCGCGCAGCTTGTTGAGCACCAGGACCTGCTGGGTCTCGGCCAGCCCCAGCTCCCACGGCACGCCGCCGTGCTTGATGGAGGTGAGCGGTGATGCGCCCGTGCCGCCGTCGTGGCCCGAGATCAGCACCACGTCCGCGTGGGCCTTGGCCACCCCGGCCGCCACGGTGCCGACCCCGACCTCCGCCACCAGCTTCACGTGGATGCGGGCCTTGGGGTTGGCGTTCTTCAGGTCGTAGATGAGCTGGGCCAGATCCTCGATGGAGTAGATGTCGTGGTGCGGCGGCGGGGAGATCAGCCCCACGCCCGGGGTCGAGTGCCGCACCTTCGCGATCCAGGGATAGACCTTGTGTCCGGGCAGTTGTCCGCCCTCGCCGGGCTTGGCCCCCTGGGCCATCTTGATCTGGAGGTCATCGGCGTTCACCAGGTACTCGCTGGTGACGCCGAAGCGGCCCGACGCGACCTGCTTGATGGCGCTGCGGCGCGAGTCGCCGTTCGCGTCCGGCCTGAAGCGCGCCGGATCCTCGCCCCCCTCCCCGGTGTTGGACTTGCCGCCCAACCGGTTCATGGCGATGGCAAGCGTCTCGTGCGCCTCCTGACTGATGGAGCCATAGGACATGGCCCCTGTGGAGAAGCGCCGCACGATCGATTCGACCGGCTCCACCTCTTCGATGGGGATCGGCTGGGGGGCGTACTTGAAGTCGAAGAGGCCCCGGAGGGTGCACAGGTTCCGGCTCTGATTGTCCACCAGCCCTGTGTACTCCTTGAAGATCTCGTACTGGCCGCTCCGCGTGGCGTGCTGCAGCTTGAACACGGTGTCCGGATTGAAGAGGTGGTACTCGCCCTCTCGTCGCCACTGATACTCGCCCCCCCACTCGAGATCAGGCTTCGTCACCAGCCGGTCGGGGAAGGCCCGCTTGTGTCGCCGGATCGTCTCCTCGGCGATGACGTCCAGCCCCACGCCCCCGATGCGGGAGGGCGTCCAGGTGAAGTAGCGGTCCACGAATTCCCGGTTCAGCCCGATGGCCTCAAAGATCTGGGCGCCGCAGTAGCTCTGGATCGTGGAGATCCCCATCTTCGACATCACCTTGAGGATCCCCTTGTTGAGGGCCTTGATGTAATTCTTGACCGCCTTGTCATGGTCCAGGCCGGGCAGCATCCCCTGCCGGATCATGTCGTCCAACGTCTCGAAAGCCAGGTAGGGGTTGATGGCCCCCGCGCCGTAACCCATGAGCAGGGCGCAGTGGTGCACCTCGCGCGCGTCGCCGGTCTCGATCAGGAGGCCGACCTTCGTCCGGGTCCCCTGCCGGACCAGGTGATGGTGGACGGCAGCCGTGGCCAGCAGGCTCGGAATCGGCGCGTGCTCCAGGTCCACGCCCCGGTCCGACAGGATCAGGATGGTGTAACCGCGCTCGATGACCTGGCTGGCCTGGCGGCACAGCTTTTCGATAGCCCGCTCCAGGCCCCGGGTCCCCTCAGCCGCCGGGAACAGCATGGAGAGGGTCGTCGACCGGAACCCGTGGACCGTGATGTGGCGCAACTGGGCCACCTCGTAATTGTTTAGGACGGGCGCCTTGATGGTGATCTGGTGACAGCTCTCCGGCTCCGCCTTCAGGAGGTTCCGCTCCGGCCCGATGGTGCTCTCCATCGAGGTCACCAGCTCTTCCCGGATGGCGTCCAGCGGAGGGTTCGTCACCTGGGCGAAGAGTTGCTTGAAGTAGTCATAGAGCAGGCGTGGGCGGTTGGAGAGGACCGCCAGCGAGGTGTCGGTCCCCATGGAGCCCACCGGTTCCTCCCCTTTTGTGGCCATGGGACCCAGCAGGATGCGCAGGTCTTCGTGGGTGTAGCCGAAGACTTGCTGCCGCTGGAGCACGGTCTCGTGATCCGGCTCGTGGACATGAGGGGGCGGCGGGACGTCCTCCAGCGAGATCATGTGCTGCTTCAGCCACTCCTGGTACGGATGCTCCGTGGCGAGCGCCTGTTTCAGCTCGGCGTCGTCGATGATCCGCCCCTGGGCCGTATCCACCAGGAAGATCCGCCCGGGGTGCAGGCGTTCCTTGATGAGGATGTTCTCCGGCGGGATGTCCAGGACCCCGACCTCAGAGGCCATGATGACGAGGCCATCTTTGGTCACGTAGTAGCGAGAGGGGCGCAGGCCGTTCCGGTCCAGCACCGCGCCGATGACGGTCCCGTCGGTGAAGGCGATGGAGGCCGGCCCATCCCACGGCTCCATCAGGCAGGAGTGGTACTCGTAGAATGCCCGGCGCTCCGGGCTCATGCTCTCGTGGCCCTGCCAGGCCTCGGGAATCATCATGAGGACAGCGTGGGGCAGCGAGCGCCCGGCCATGACCAGGAACTCCAGCACGTTGTCGAAGATGGCCGAATCGCTTCCGCCCTCGAGCACGATGGGCAGGATTTTCTTCGGGTCGGGGAAGAGCGGGGACTCGCACAGGGCCTCGCGGGCTCGCATCCAGTTGATGTTTCCCCGAAGGGTGTTGATCTCCCCGTTGTGCGCCAGGTATCGGTACGGGTGGGCCAGTGGCCACGACGGGAACGTGTTGGTCGAGAAGCGCTGGTGGACGAGGGCCAGCGCCGACTCCACGGCCGGGTCCGTCACATCCGGGTACATGGTCTCGATCTGGTCGGCCGAGAGCATGCCCTTGTAGATGAGCGTGTTACTGGAAAGGCTCGGCACGTAGAAGAACTTCCGCGCCGGCATGTCTGAGCCGTAGATGGCGTGCTCCGCCCGCTTGCGGATGACATAGAGCCGCCGCTCGAAGGCCCGGTCGTCCGTGAGGCTGACGTTTCGCCCGATGAAGATCTGCTTGATGACGGGCTCGACCGCCCGGGCGCTGGACCCGAGGGGCGAGTCGTCCGTGATAATATTCCGCCATCCCAGGAGGGTTTGGCCTTCCTCCCGGATGATCTCCTCGAAGATGGCCTGGCAGCGCGCGGCCTGGACCGGATCGGTAGGGAGGAAGACTAGCCCCGCGCCGTACCATTTGGGGGCGGGCAGGGTGATGCCGATCATGGCACACACGCGGGACAAGAAGGCGTGGGGCATCTGGATGAGGATGCCTGCCCCGTCGCCCGTGTTGACCTCGCAGCCGCACGCGCCTCGATGGAGGAGATTCTTCAGAACACTCAGGGCCAGCGTGACGATCCGGTGGGACTTCCGGCCCTTGATGTCCACCACAAACCCGACCCCGCAGCTATCGTGCTCGAATCGGGGATCGTACAGGCCCTGCCTGGGTGGCATTCCCGGAGTCATCAGGCCGTCCGCATCCGTTACTGTCATCCCCTTCTGCCCGCGCCTTCCGTGCCCTGTCGTCGTGCGCCACCGCAAAGCGGCGTCTGGACCATCCAGTCGCCGTCTGTAGCCGTGCTCTTGCGTGTCGTCGCAGCCTGTGGTTGCCGGCCAGAGGGTCGGCCGACCCAGGGAAAAACCGGAGTGGCCCCTCCGCTTGAGTTGCGGTAGAGTACCTCAACGTCAAGCATAAGTCACGCGGAAATTGAAATATACTTTGCATTAGTGTTGCTAATGGTGTAGGTTGCCGACCATGACGCTCGAGATGCTGAAGCTCTACTGCGACATCGTCCGGCTGCACAGCTTCTCCCAGGGAGCGGCCGCCAATCAGATCTCCCAGTCCGCCGCCAGCCAGGCCGTCCAGCAGCTCGAAACCGAGCTGGACGTCCGCCTCATCGACCGGAGCAAGCGACCCTTCATGCTTACGCCGGAGGGCCGCACCTTCTACGAGGGCTGTCAGGTCCTGCTCCAGGAATTCGAGCGGCTGCGCGCCCAGGTCGCGTCCACACGGACCCAGGTGGGCGGGACCGTCCGGGTCGCCGCCATCTACTCCGCCATCCACATCCTGAGCGATCACATGCAGCGATTCATGTCGCTCCACCCCCAGGCCAAGGTCCGCCTGGAGTACCTGCACCCAGACAAGGTGGTGGAGGCGGTGCTCCACGACGAGGCAGACCTCGGCATCCTCTCCTTTCCGCCGGCGAACCGTTCGCTCGCCATTCTTCCCTGGCGAACCGAAACCATGCTGTTTGTCTGCCATCCGACTCATCGCTTGGCCCGGCGCAAGATCATCACAGCATCGGATCTGAACGACGAGAATTTCGTAGCCTTCGACGCGGACCTGAGGATCCGGAAGGCAATCGACCGCTGCCTGCGTCAGCACGAGGCCAAGGTCAACGTGGTCATGGAATTCGACAACATCGAGACCATCAAGCAGGCCATCGCCATCGGCGCGGGGGTGAGCATCCTCCCGAGGCCCACGATCCTGAAGGAAGTGGGGAATCGTACTCTGGCTGCCGTCCCTCTTTCGATGACGGAGTTGGTCCGGCCGCTGGGGATCATTCACCGGCGGGGAAAGCTCTTCACCCCGACCATTGCCCGGTTTCTCGAAATGCTCCGGCAGTCGGACCAGAGACCCACCCAGGCCTGAGGCAGCGGAAGACTACGCTGGGAAGCTGGGACGCTTGGATGCATCAAGCCTCCAAGCATCCTAGCTTTCAAGCCTCCTATCGTTCTTGAGGCTAGCGGCCACTCATTTGCAGGATTCTCTTCCAGAGGGCGGCGGGGACCGGCATGACGGAGAGCCGGGGGAGACGGACCAGCTCGAAGTCACGAAAAGCAGGAGCGGCCTTCATGGCCTCCAGGGTCACGGGTAGCGCAAGCCTGCGGACCGGCGCGACATCCACCACGACAATCTTGGGATTTTGCTTTGAGGGATCAGGATAGGGATCGCTCTCTGCTTTCGCGAGGCCTACTGCGGCGCGGACATTTCCCGT
>CAZXXV010000235.1:0-7134 GCA_964644725.1 uncultured bacterium | reverse complement strand
TGGGATGACGTGGCCAACACGGACGCGCCAGACGCACAGCAATGGCACGAGCAACCGTAGAAACATGAGGGGAGGCAAAGCCATGAAGCTCTCGCGAATCGTGAAAGGCGCAGGCATCCTCGTGGTGGTTCTGCTTCTGACAGGTCTTCTTTCCTGGCCGCGAGCCGCCACCGCTCAGACGAGGGAGATCGTCTTCTCGGGCTACGGCGGGGACTATGAAGAGCTGATGAAGAAACTCATCATCGCGCCCTTCGAGAAGAAGTTCAATGCCAAGGTGGTGTACGACGCAACCGGCAGCTCGGCCCAAAAGCTCGCAAAACTGCGGGCGACCAGTGGGACCTACACCTGGGATGTCGTTGTCTTCGGCGGCTATGACCTGCTGGCCGCCGGGAACGAGGGGCTGCTGGAGCCCGCCGGTCCCGACAAGCTTCCAAACATGACCAAGCTGCACGAGTTCGCCCAGAAAGAGGGAAGAGGCTGGGCGCCGGTCACCTCGGTTGATCCGCTGGTCATCCTCTACAACAAGGAGCGGGTCAAACCGGCTCCGGACTCGTGGACGGTCCTGTGGGATCCGAAGTACAAGGGGAAGGTCGGCATCTCGCACGTGTCCGAGGGCAAGGGGTTGTACCTCCTCATCATGGCCGCTTACATGGCCGGGGGTGACGAGAAGCGGATCGACCCTGGGTTCGCCGGGATCAGGGAGCTCGTCCCGAACGTGGGCGCGTGGCTGACCCTCTCTCCCCAGTATGTCCCCTACCTCCAGCGGGAAGACGTGTGGATGACGCCCTACTGGAACGGCCGGGCCCAACTCTTGATCGATCAGGGCCTGCCGCTGGCGACGGTCATCCCCAAAGAGGGAACCGTCGGCTACACGAACACCTTCGCCGTCCCCAAGACCGCCAGGAACAAGTCGCTCGCGTACGAGTTCATCAATTTCTACCTGGATGCAGCGCAGCAGGAAACCTGGGCGCGGGTCATCTATTACGGGCCTACCAATCGTGAGGTCAAGCTGCCTCCTGAGTACAAGGGACGGGTCGCGGTCGGCATCGAGGAGTTCGCGCGGTTCAAGTTCCCGGACGAGGAGTACCTGGCCAAGGCCCGGGGCGCCTGGGTCGAGCGCTGGAACAAGGAGATCTACGACGCGGCGAAATACCAGAAGTAACTCCTTGCTGCCCATGCCTAAGAAGCCATGAAACCCCGTGTCGCTCCGCCGGTGCAGCGGCCGAGGGTGCTGCCCGCCGTCTGGCTGACGGCACCTCTGGTGCTGTTACTGGGTGTCTATTTCCTGCTGCCCTTGGCGTTGCTTTTGTCCAACAGTTTTCGCGTGGTGGTGGTGGGCCAGCCCACGCCTCCAGGGATCACCCTGGCCAACTACATCCGGTTCCTAGGGGATCCCTTCTACCTTGGGATCCTGTGGGCCACCCTGGTCCTCGGGATTTCCGTGACGATCCTGGCGACCCTCATGGGATACCCTGTCGCCTACGGCCTGGCCCGCAGTCGCCATCGGTGGAAGACGGCTCTCCGGCTGCTGGTCATCGCTCCGCTGCTCGTCAGCGTAGTGGTTCGAACCTACGGGTGGATCGTGCTGCTGGCCAACAACGGGGCGGTGAACAACGCGCTCCTGGCCCTGGGGTTCATCAACGAGCCGGTGAAGTTCATGTTCACCCATCTCGGCGTGACCATTGGCCTCCTCCACTTCGGTCTGCCGGTGGCCATCCTCTCCCTGGTGGGCGTGATCGAGACCGTGGACCGCTCGCTGGAGGAGGCGGCGCGGGGACTCGGGGCCAGCCCGCTCCAGACGTTCCTGCGGATCACGCTGCCGCTCACCATGCCGGGCATCGCTGCCGCCTCCATGCTGGTCTTCTCCTCCGCGGTGGCAGCCTTCGTGATCCCGGCCCTGATGGGTGGGCCATCCCTCATCGTCCTCCCGACCCTGATCTATCAGCAGATGATGGACACCCTGGAGTGGGGGTTCGGAGCCGCGGGAAGCACGATCCTGTTGGTCGTCGCCCTCGGCCTGTTCTTCATTTATCAGCGGCTGCTCGCCCTGGCGCGCGGCCTGGGGCAGATGGCATGAGCGGGCAAGGGCGGTTCGTCCTGGGCGGTGTGAACGCCCTGATCTATCTGTTCCTGGTGGCTCCGATCGTGGTGGTGGTGATCGTGTCCTTCGGGGGCGCCGCCTTCCTCCAGTTCCCGCCCAAACAGCTCTCCCTGCGCTGGTATACGGGCCTGGGGGAGTACCCGGACTTCCTGCGCGCGTTCTGGCTGAGCCTGGTCCTGGCGGCCGCAACGTCCGCCGTGGCCACCGTCATCGGAACCCTCGGCGCCTTTGCCATCGCGAGGCATCGCTTTCCGGGCCGCTCGTTCTTGAGCGCCATGGTCATGTCCCCGCTGGTCCTCCCAGGCCTGATCACGGGGATCGCCCTGCTCCAGTTCTTCAGCCTGTTCCGCACGGAAGCCTCGTTCTGGCGCCTCCTCATCGGCCACGTGGTGGTCACCGTCCCCTACGTGGTCCGCTCGGTCCAAGCCGTCCTGGTGGGCTTCGACCGTTCCCTGGAGGAGGCGGCGCGGGGTCTCGGCGCCGATCCCTGGACCGCCACCCGCCTGATCACCCTGCCCATCATCAAGCCCGGGCTGGTGGCCGGGGCGGTGTTCGCCTTCATCCTGTCCTTTGACAACGTGGTCGTCTCGATCTTCCTGACCACGCCGCGGCTGGTGCCTTTGCCGATCCAGATCTATAACTACGTCGAGTCCAGCGCCAAGCCGATCATCGCCTCGATCTCCACGCTCCAGATCGCGGTCATCGTCATCCTGCTCCTCGTGGCTGAAAAGCTCGTCGGCTTCAGCCGATATTACCTGGGTGGGACGGAGCCGTGACAGACCACGTCGCCGCCGGGACTGACTCCAGGAAGGCGTTGCCGGCGCTGGAACTGGTCGGCGTGCGGAAGACCTATGGGGAGGTCGCGGCCCTGCATGAGATCTCCCTGTCGGTCGCCGAGGGAGCCCTGCTCTTCCTGCTCGGCCCCAGCGGCTGCGGGAAGACCACGACCCTCCGCATCGTCGCCGGTTTTATCCGGCAGGATGCTGGACAGGTTCGCATCCGGGGCGACTCCGTGGACGGCATCCCGCCCGAGCGGCGCAACCTCGGCATGGTGTTCCAGAACTACGCCCTCTTCCCGCACATGACCGTGTTCCAGAACGTCGCCTTCGGCCTCCGAATGCGGCGCATCCCGACTGACGCTGTCCGGGAACGCGTGCGGCGCGCCCTAGATCTGGTCCGGCTCGGCGGGATGGAAGAACGATATCCCCGGGCGCTGAGCGGCGGGCAACAGCAGCGGGTGGCGCTGGCCCGGGCCATCGTGATCGAGCCGAAGCTCCTCCTCCTGGACGAGCCTCTTAGCAACCTGGACCTCAAGCTGCGGGAAGAGATGCGCAGCGAGATCCGCGCCCTCCAGAAGGCGCTCGGCATCACCACCATCTTCGTCACGCACGACCAGGAGGAAGCCATCACCATGGCGGACGAGATCGTGGTGATGAACCAGGGACGCATCATCCAGAGCGGCGCGCCGACGGCCCTGTACGACCGACCCGCCAACCGGTTCGTGGCCCACTTCATCGGCGAGTCAAACCTGGAATCCGGCAAGGTGCAGGAGCCCGTGAGCCCCGGGACGTGGCGGGTGGATGCCGGGGGCCTGTCGGTCCTGGCAACGGGCGCAGGCCGGTGGCAGCCGGGCGATGCCGTGGCGGTGGCGGTTCGCCCCGAAAAGATCCGCCTCTCCGCAGTCGCGCCCGGCGGTGGCCCGGAGGCACCGAATACATTTGCCGGCGTGGTGGAGGAATGCATCTTCCGTGGCGCCCTGCGCCGCTATCGGGTTCGCTTGCCACATGGTCGTGTCTGGAGTGTGGACGAGCCCTCTACAAGCGGGACGCCGGCCCTTCCGGCGAGTGCGACTGTCCACGTCCAATGGCGACCGGAGGATTGCCTGGTCGTCCCCGACAGTTGAGTTGGGGTAATGGACTTGAACCGCCGGTACCAACGGCATCCGCCTCAGGCGGACAAGATTACCTAGCAATTGGGCACACCCAGGGGGTCCCCGGCGCACCCAGAAGGTACCCGGCAACTTGGAACCCCTAATTGACAAATCGCCGGGTTGCCTGATTGCCCCGCCATGGCATTCCGGGTACCCAGCGCCGGCGCTGGGTGTCCTTGGCGGTTAGAAATTTCGAACCAGAAAGAAACCTCGCATCCCGAGAGGAGATCCCATGGGCAAACACCTGCTCTCCCGCCTGACCTGGGTCGAGGCCCGCGAGGCGGCGGCCCAGAAACGCGTCATCATCCTGCCAGTCGGCACCCTGGAGAACCAAAGTCTCCACAACCTGCTCGGCTACGACGCCATCGTGGCCGAGCGATTGGGTGAAGCCGCTGCGCTCAGGACCGGAAGCCTGCTGGCCCCGACCATTGCGTATGGCTGCTCGCAGATGTTCCGGCACTACCCGGGAACCGTCGTCTGGCGCTTCGAGACCCTGGTGGCGGTCCTCCAGGACACGGTCACCAGCTTCCGGCGGCATGGGTTCACCCACATCCTGCTCCTCAACAATCACTTCCCGAACGAGCCAGCAGTAGAGGTCGTCGCCCGGGAGCTGCGCGCCACCGACGGAACGCTGATCGCCTCCATCATTCCACACAAGCTGGCCCGCGACCTGAGCAAGGACCTGTACGTCGGGCATCCCGACGCGGTCGTCCACGGGTCCGACCCGGGGACCTCGCTCATGCTGTACCTGGTCGGCGAGGACATGCGCATGGACGCCGCGCAGAAGGTCAAGGCCGGCACGCTCCAGGGTCTGGAGATCGAGACGCCGAACAGCGTGAAGTTCCAGCAGAGCACCGTGAACATCTACATGGACATGCAGGACGTGCACCCCTTCGGCGGGACGGGGGACGCGTTGTTCGCCTCCAAGGACAAGGGCGAGACGATCTTCAACCGGATGGTGGATTTCGTCGCCGCGTTCATCGAGCAGTTCAAGAAGATGGACCCTCGGGCCCGGACGGAGGTCAGCGACCGGCAACCCTGAGGCTGATGGCTGTTGGCTCATGGTTGATAGCTCATGGCTCATCGCTGATAGTACCTGGCTCTCGGCCACCCCGCCTGGTGGCGGGGCACCCGGCTCTTGGCTCTCTGCTCTTGAAGATGAGGAGGATGTCATGCGCACACGATTTGCTTGGATGTCCATCCTGCTGACCATCGTCGTGATCGGCCTCCTGCCGGGTCTGTCTTCGGCGGCGAAACCCGGCGGTACCTTGAAGTTTGCCCTGCTCCGTGACCCGGTCGGGTGGGATCCCCACATCAATCAAGGGGTGACCACCTACAGCTTCATTAACAACATCTACGAGGCCCTGCTCCGCTACTCGCTGAAGGGTGCCCTGGAGCCGGGCCTGGCCGTCCGCTGGGAGACCCCGGACCCCACCACCTACATTCTGCACCTCCGCCGGAACGTCAAGTTCCACAGCGGCAACCCCTTCACCGCCGAGGACGTAAAGTTCAGCATTGAGCGCATCCTGGATCCTAACACGACGGCGACCCGATCCAGGGAATTCAGCGTGGTGCAGGCCGTCACGGTCATGGATCCGTACACGGTCCAGATCACCCTGAAGCGGCCGGACGCCCCGTTCCTGGACCTGCTCGCCTCGGGCGAGGCGCTGATCGTGGACAAGAAGTGGACGCAATCCGGCGGGAACTTCAAGCAAGCAACAAGCGGAACCGGGCCTTTCAAGCAGGGCCCGTTCGAAACGGGCGTCCGCTACGCCCTTGTCAAAAACCCCGACTACTGGGAGCAGCCCTACCCATATCTCGACCGGATCGAGTTCGCCTCCGTCCCCAAGGACGAGGTCCGGATGCAGGCTCTCCAGACGGGCAGCGTGGACATGACGGAGTACATCCCCTGGCAGTACATCAAGACTCTGGAGAAGGATCCGAACGTCCGGCTGTTCGTGGGCTACGACACCTTCAACGTCATCCGCCTGAATCCCAAGCGGCCCCCTTTCGACAACCCGAAGGTCCGGCAGGCGTTCAACTATCTGATTGACCGGAAGGAGGTCGTGGACCTGGCCTGGGGCGGATACTCTCGTCCCATGGAGTCCGGCCTGATCCCCGAGGGCCACTGGGCCTACCCAAACTTGAAGGTGTGGAGTTACGACCCAGCTAAGGGGAAGCGGCTGCTGGCCGAGGCCGGCGTGAACCCGGCCACCACCAAGATCGTCTTCGATTCGACTACTCTGTCGGTCCACATCGACGATGCCCAGATCATCGTCACCCAGCTCCAGAAGGCGGGGTTCTCCCAGGTTGAACTCAAAACGATGGACGTCCCCACCCAGCAGAAGAAGCGGGTCAGCGGCGACTACCAGATGTTCATTGATGGCTTCAGCCTGCCCTGGCCCGACCCCGACTTCTACACGGTCTGGTTCAGCAGTGGCGGCCCCCTGTACGCGAAGCCCGTGGGCTTCGCCGACGAGACGCTGGACAAGCTATTGGACGAGGGGCGGGCGACGCTGGATCAGAACAAGCGGAAGGCCATCTACGCGCAGGTGGAGCAGCGCTTGACCGAGTTGGCCCCGTGGGTCTTCCTCCACTGGCGCCCGATGGCCGAGGCCACCCGCGCCAACGTCAAAGGTTACACGCGGCTGCCGGGAGCGCTGGGGAACAAGAGCACGGGTGGGCTCAAGTACGTATGGAAGGAGTAGTGCCATGGCCAAGGTCGAACTCTGCCGCATGACGTGGCGGGAGGCCCAGGAGGCCTTTCGCCGGAACCCGGTCATCCTCCTGCCCATGGGCAGCGTGGAGCAACACGGCCCGCACGTTCCCGTCGGCGACTACCGGTACGCCACGGAGGTCGCGCTTCGCATCGCCGAGCGGACGGGGGCGCTCGTCGCCCCCACCATCCCGTGGGGGTACTCGGAGCACTTCCGGCCGTTTCCCGGGACGCTGTCGGTCCGGCCCGAGACGCTGACCTTGCTGCTCGAGGACATCTGCGACGGCTTCCTCCGCTTCGGCCTGGATCACCTGCTCTTCGTCTGTGGGCACAAGGGGAACATGCCCATCCTGGAACAGGTCGGGCGCCGGATGCGCGAAACGCACC
>CAZXXV010000234.1:6031-7163 GCA_964644725.1 uncultured bacterium | reverse complement strand
TTCCAGGAACACCGTACGCCCGAACTACCGAATCCGCCAAAGGCGGAAACAGTCGAAGGCTCTAGGGAAGAAGTGCGTTAGCGATCACCAACCGCTGCACCTCAGAGGTCCCTTCGAGGATCCTCGAAGTTCACCCCGGCGCTCCGAGGGACTACCGGCTCCTCGCGGAAGTCTGCTTCATACGGCGATGCCCCCGGGGGACGCCCCGAGGACACCCAAGCTGGCGCTCGGGTACCCGACTGCGCGCGGGACAAGCACACGCGGGCGGGTCAAGAGTAGTTGTAGAAGCCGCGACGCGTCTTTCGCCCCAGGCGGCCGGCATCCACCATCTGCACCAAGAGAGGCGCCGGCCGGTACTTTGGATCACCCAGGCCCTCGTGGAGGACGCGCAGGACCGCGAGACACACATCCAGCCCGATGAGATCGGCAAGGGCCAGGGGACCCATCGGGTGCTTCATACCAAGCGTCATGACGTTGTCAATGGCGTCGACCGTCCCCACCCCTTCCATGAGCGCGAAGATCGCCTCGTTGATCATGGGCATCAGGATCCGGTTGGCCAGGAATCCCGGAAAGTCCTTGGCCTCGACCGTGGTCTTCCCCAGGCGCTTGGCCAGATCGTGGGTGGCCGCCGCGGTCTCCCCCGTCGTCTCGACGCCCCGGATCACCTCGACCAGTTGCAGCAGGGGAGCCGGGTTCATGAAGTGCATGCCGATCACCCGGTCGAGCCGCTTGGTCGTCGCGGCGATCTTGGTGATCGAGATGGAGGAGGTATTGGTGGCCAGGATGGTGGCTGCCCGGCAGGTCTTGTCCAGCTCCTGGAAGATCGCCTTCTTCACCGTGAAGTCCTCGGTGGCAGCCTCGATGATGAAGTCGGCGGTCTTCAATTCCGGCATGTTCGTCGTGGTGACCAGCATCTTCAGCATTTCGCCCTTCTGACCCTCGCTGATCTTCCCCGACTCCACCAGCCGATCCAGCCCCTTATCGATCCGGGCGCGTGCCTGTTGCAGGATACGGTCCTCCACGTCCCGCAAGAGGACGCGAAAGCCGTTCTGGATGGCGACCTGGGCGATCCCCTGGCCCATGGTGCCGGCCCCCACCACCCCGATGGTCTTGATCTCCATGGCGCCTCCTC
>CAZXXV010000234.1:0-5931 GCA_964644725.1 uncultured bacterium | reverse complement strand
TGGCGATAGCCGATCAGGGCGCTTCTTCCGCTGTCGCTATCGCTGTCCCTGTCAGCTCAATTCGGTTCGACCGCCATCGCCAGCGCTTCCCCACCGCCCCCTGCCCTCTCCGCTCGATCACTGAGCCTGAGATTCGACTGCTCGGTCCGCGTTGATCCCGTTGAGGACGAGGTTGGTCAAGCCGTCAATCACCGTATCCAGCGTGTAGCCCTGCAGGTTCCATCGCTTCAGATCCCACACCGCACACAGGAACAGGATGCAGACAGCCAGCAGGTGGGGTTCCTTCACCGCAAACTGGCCGGCCCGAGTTCCCCGCTCCAGAATCTCGCGGAGGATACCGACGTAGGTGCGATCCACTTCGAACAGGCCCTGCAACCCCTGCCGGCCCAGCGCATGAGACTCCTGGTATATGAGGACCACCGCGTCCTGGCACTCGTCGTAGATCTTGAGCGTCTCCTCCAAAGCCACCTTCAACTGCAGGCGCGGATCCTGGATTCCGTGCGTGGCTTGCAGCATTCGGGCCTCGAAGGTCTCCAGGATTCGGCGGTACACGAGGTGGAGGATGTCCTCCTTGGTCTTGATGTAGCTATAGAGAGTGCCGATCCCCAGGCCGCACGCCTCCGCTACCTCGCGGACGGTGGTTTGGTGAAACCCCTTGCGGGAAAACAGCTTCAGGGCGGCGTCACAGATCTGCAAATGCCGCCTGCCAATAAGGTCCTGATCTTTGACGACCGTTTCGATATCTTTTGTGAGTCCGTTTTTCCCCATGGCCATTCACGGGATGATGTGAGCCGAACGAACGCTCGATCAGGTGCAAAAAATCGTATAGAAGCCGGGTAGTTATGTCAAGGCATTTCCCCGCATTCTAGAACGTCGTTAGGGCTCCTCTCTCGCCGTTTCTGAGTTCGGGACCATCACCCTTTTCCCCGCCGCGTTCTTTGGCCCCCCGTCCTTACCTAGCTCTCATCGGCTCAAACGAGCAACAGGACCCTCTGGGGCGGATCCTGCCCCTTCCGGAACTCGACCTCATCTCCCAAGGATTTGCCGATCAACGCCCTCGCCATAGGCGTCTCGGGCGTCACGACCCGAACCGTGCGCGCTCCATCCCCCAAGGTGATCTCCATGCCACCACAGACGGGTAGAATGAAGTAAAGACGCTCAACCGGACCTTCCGCTTGACCGGTTCCGACTACACATCCTAGCGCGGCTCTTTGCGGCGCCTCGGGCAACCGGAATTGCTTGAGCGTGCGCAGCCAGAACTCCCGCTCCTGAATGTTCCCTGCCAGCGCGTTTGCAAGGTACGAGGCCTCAATGCCCGTCACCTCGCGCTTGCTCTTCATCACGTGGGGCGAGTCTAGCGTCGCCTGCTTCGCCACGGCATAGCCTGAACCCAGCCTCCGCAGTGTTTCCTCCACCTGCGCAATCGCATCCCGCAGCAGTTTCGCCTTGACAATAGTGATGTCGTCCACACCTATCCCTTTCGCGATGTGAGACTACGTTCTCACCTGGTTTCGCCCGGCGTCCTTAGCGCGATAGAGGGCTTTGTCTGCCGCCCTGATCACTTGGTCCGGCTTTGCGTTACGGTCGTCGCGCTCGGCAACACCGATGCTGACCGTCACCACCACTGCTCTCCGAGGGCCGCCCTGCGTTCTCGGAGTGTTCGGCTTCTTCCGGGGCCGGTCCGGCCCGCGGAGGACGAAGCATGATGCCTGAACCGCCTTTCGCACCGATTCAAGATGGGGGCTCACGTCCGCAGTTGATTGACCCGGGAAGACCACCGCAAACTCCTCGCCGCCGTAGCGGAACGCCTTTCCTCCGCCAGACACGCGTTCGAGTTTCGAGGCGACCATTCGTAGGACTTGGTCACCCACATCGTGCCCGTACCCGTCATTGAACTGCTTGAAATGGTCAACGTCCACCATCGCCACCGCATACCGGTTTCCAAGCTTCGGGAGACCTTCATTCAGCGCTCGCCGCCCTGGCAGCCCCGTCAGATCGTCATGGTAGGCCATGCGATAGGACGTCTCGAAGAGCGCTACTACGAGAATAAGTCCGGCTGTGGCGAAGTAGTTCGTCGCAACCCATCCCGCACGGCTGCCGTGCAGCGCGACGAACGAGGCCACCAGCGCCCACAGGAAGCCACCCTCGATGGCATTGCGATGCAGAATCACTCTGATCCCTTGAACGACCATAGCTAGGCTGAATGCCAGCAGCGCCGGCTGAGGTATTGGAGTCCAGGACACCAGATTTGCATTAACAAACTTGTGCTCTAACCCCACGGCGACGCCGCGCAGCGCAGGAAGACCTATGCAGGCGACGATGAGGCATTGCACCAGGATCGGGACGAGCCGGGCCAGGCCTCGCAAGTTCAGGATTCCCCGTTCGCTGATCATGGCGAACGCTACAAGGTTCAGCGGCAGAAGTATCGAGACGGCATCGAACACGGTACGGCCCACACCCGCCGCCATGGCATCGCCGGTAGCAAACTGCAACAAGGCCCGATCGGCCAGAGCCAGCACCACGATCGCAAAGACAACTCGACTACGATTGAACAGCCATCCGAGGAAGACCCCCGCCCCCGCGACGACATAAGGATAAGCACGGACATACGGACCCATCGAATCTGGCAAGCTGCCCGGACGGAGAAGGACCAGGGCGGCGAGCAAGAACAGACCACCAGGCAGGATCACAGCGTACGGGCGCTTCATGCGGGTGATTCTGGCAGAACCGCGGTCATTTCCAAAGCGTTTTTAGCCCGGACAGTGCAATTGAACCGCCAAGACGCCAAGGACGCCAGGAAACTCGCTTGCTCAAGTTCTGATGGGGGAAGCACCGACAGGCGGATCGGAGCATCTTGGCCAGGCACCTGGCTCTGGGTTATTGAGATGAGGTGGAAAATGGAGCAAGGAGAGCCACGCCCCTCACGGGGGAAGCACACAAAACAGGAAATTGCGGTCCGAAGACCGGTCAAGAACGGGGTGTCCGAGGGAAATCAGGCGGGAAAGGGTCGGCAGGATGGCTCACGCGGCCTGCAGGGCGAGTCGTGCTTCGAGCTCCCGCAGCGCGCGGGCGGCCCTGTCTCTTACCAGGAGGCTCTTCTCCCCAAGCATCCGGCCCAGGCTCTCAGCGGCATTGGGCCCGCCGATCTGCCCAAGGGCCGTGCAAATGGCGCCTCGAACCGCGTCGCTCTTCCCCGCCGATCCGCCCCACCGCCCGTGAGACTCCTTGCTCCCGTCAAGGTCGAGGGCCTCGATGAGGACGGATTCAATGCGGGGAAGGAGCGACGCGGCAGTCCGACCCACCTCGGCCAATGCCTGGCAGGCCTGGATTTGCAGTTGATCGTCCTCTTCCTGTTCGCCCTCGCGTCGCTTCCGCACTACCTCGCACAGGAAATCAACGACCTGGGGATTCGAACTTCCCACGATCCCCAGGCAGACGAGGGCGCGTCGCTGTACTCTTGTGACTGGATCCTTCAAAGCCGCCAACAGTTCCGGTTCCGCGTGGCGACCCGCGATCCGTACAAGGGCCGCCAGCGCTTCCTCGCGAACGCACGCATCGGGATGCTGGAGGAACCGTCGGACGGTGTTGCTGGCCTCGAGGCCGCGGATCTGGGCCATTGCCGCCAGGAGATCTCGCACAGACCGAGCAGGCAGTTGCGGTCCTTCGAGGGCTAGCCGTATCTCCCAGAGGGCGCTCGCGCCGATCTGCGTGAGGGCGGCAATCAGGTACCGGCGGAGATCTGCATCTCCCGACCGTGCCAACAACTCGATGAGGGGCGAGACCCCCCGACACCCAAGGGTTGCGAAAACCTCTATTACCTTCTGTCGGGTCTCAGTGGATCCTCCTCGGAAGCGCTCGAAAAGGGCCGGGAGGAGATCGCTCTCAGCCACGGCTAACCGAACGGTCTCAAGGAGAGACTTGAAATCCGCCGCAGAAGGCAAGCTCGTGGCGGACCAGGACTCCACGGCCCGCAGGATGGTCAGGGCGGATTGGAATCTCCCCTGCCCCAGCAGTTCCGGAACCACGCGGACGTAGGGTGCCGCGCCGGCCGGATCTTCGGTCATGCCGCGGAGCCGCTCCAGATGCTGAGGTTCATCGGTCAGGTACATCTCGGCGAACTGCTTGGAAGCATTTGCCTCCTGGAGACTCAGCGCTCGATCCCCCCCCGGGATTGACCGGTCATGGATGTAGGCCGCCATTCGCTTGCGGGGCTGAAGCTCTTCGGCGGAGGATCTTGGTGGGGGGGTCCCTGCCAGCACGGCTCTCCTCCTTATGAGGGTTCTGCCAGAAGACTTCAAGACGCTCACAGTCCCGGGGCGCGGGCCGATTCCGCTCCACAGCCCGGCATCCGCGACACGGAATTTGCATCCTGAATGCCAAAGGCCGGGGAGGGTCGGAAGTCTCTGTATTTCCAGGAAATTATCCAGGCGGGAAGAGGTCGAACTCGGATGGAGATGGCCCGGCGAAACCTGTGGCTGTCCGGGACTGCTCCAGCCAGCCTTTCGACCGCTCGCGCTGTCAGGATGCCTGTCTGTCATGCGGGCCATCTTCGTGGCTACGTTGGGAATTTCGATTGCGTTCTCGCCATGGATGGGATAGCGTCCCACACCAACGACTCATCTTTTGCGCTGCTCTCCCTCACGACGCGAACCGCCCAGGAGGAAACTGCCGTGACGAATCCAGAGCGGCCCCAAACGGGTGCCAACACGTTCCTGAAACCTGGATCGCAATGCGCTCAATGGTACCGCGAAGCCGTGCGATTCATTCCCGGTGGCACCTCCAAGGCAAACCTCTACATGCGCCCCCACCCACTGTACGTTCGCGGTGGCAGCGGCTGCTGGGCCACGGACCTCGAGGGGGTGGAACGCCTCGACTGCGTCAATAATTTCACCTCGCTCATCCACGGCCACGCATTTCCACCGGTGGTGCAGGCGGTGACGGCACAGCTTTCCCGGGGCACCAACTTCGCGTTCTCCACCCCGGATGAATTGCTCCTGGCAAAGCTGTTGGTGGAACGCGTGCCGGGACTGGACCTAGTCCGCTTCGGCAACTCGGGGACCGAAGCGGTGATGATGGCCATCAAGGCCGCCCGGGCCTTCACCGGTCGCGATCGAATCGCCAAGATCGAGGGGGCCTACCACGGCTACTACGACGACGTCCAGGTGAGCTTCCACTCGACGCCGCCGGGTTGGGGCCCCGACGATGCTCCGGTGAGTCTCGCCAGCAGCGGGGGCATCCCGAAGCACCGGGTCCAGGAGACACTGGTGCTCCCCTGGAACGACCCGGACGCCACGGAACGCTTGCTGACCCGCCACAAGAACGAATTGGCGGCCGTCATCGTGGACCCCCTTTCCAATCGGATGGGTTTCATTCCGCCCGCCCCTGGCTATCTCAAACATCTGCGCGAGGTGACCCGGGCCTATGGCATCCTTGTCATCTTCGACGAAGTGATCTCGCTCCGCGTCGGATACACGGGAGGGCAGGGGCGCTACGGCGGCGACCCCGATCTCACCGCCATGGGCAAGATCATCGGGGGCGGGTTCCCGGTGGGGGCCACGGGAGGCAAGGCGGAGGTGATGGCCGTCTTCGACCCGGGAAGCAAGGGGCCGCGGATTCTCTCGGGCGGCACGTTCAGCGCGAACCCGGTCACGATGACGGCCGGCCTGGCCGCTATGCAGGCGATGGATCGCGCAACATTCGCGCGACTAGAGGACATGGGTGCGCGTCTGCGGGCTCGCCTCAACGACGTCTTCACGAAGAGCGGCCAGCCGGGGCAGGTTACTGGCGACGGTTCCCTGTTCCGTTTTGTGATGGTCGGCCGGCCGCTTCGGAACTATCGCGACACTGTGGAGCCCGGGGTCGACGAGCGGTCGTACCGCCTCTTCATGGCGCTACTCGACGCCGGTATTATGGTGAATAATAACGGCCTGG
>CAZXXV010000233.1:0-7175 GCA_964644725.1 uncultured bacterium | reverse complement strand
TCTCGCCGAAAGGCCACCGTTGGATCCTTGGGATCGACCTCGACGTCCGCCCAGGTGACGAGCTGACCCTTCGCCACCGGCCGGACAAGCTTCATATGGGCCAAGCCCAAGGGGACGCCGTTCTTGGCCAGAGAGGTGGCGGCGGGCATGATCTTGCCCCAGACCATGTACCCGCCCTCTCCATCGAGGACCTCGCCGGCCTTGAGATCCCGCTTGGCGGTGGCAACGACGTCCGCCTGCCATCCGGTCGGGCTGCCCGTCGGCTCGCCCCGCAGCATGATGGAGGCCACGCTCACCCCGAGTTCGAGGCCGATGAGGTGGAGCGGCCGATACAGGCCGGCGTACTTCCCCGTCTCATCGGGGAGGAGCCAGTACTCGTTGAAGCAGCGCTGGGTATACTCGCTCGGGGCCTCGTACGTCACATAGACCCCCATCTGCAGGTGGTGGGGCACCGGGGTCTTGTCCCGGTTCAAGCTGGAGATGACCTCCACCGTCCCCTTGTAGGCCAGGGTGCCGCCGTCGGCCTTGGGCTTCAGGAACTTGGCGATCTCGGCTGCCGGGACGGGCGGGAACCCGAGGCCGTCGGGGGGCGGGACGAGGCCGGTGGCGTTGCAAACGGCCGTCATCTCGATCCCCGACTTGGTGCCGTCAATGAACGAGTTGAACATCTTAGGGTTGGCGCCCGCCTTGGCCGCCGTTTCGGCCGTCCAGCCGAAGTGCTGCCAGACGGTCTCGGGGGTGGACTCGTGAAAGGACGGGTGGTACCGGGTCCCCTTCCCGGCACAGACCACAGGGAAGCCGCAGGTCCGGGCCCAGTCCACCAGCTCGCAGATGATGGCGGGCTGGTCCCCGTAGGCCAGGGAGTAGACCACGCCCGCCTCCTGGGCCTTCTTGGCGAGGAGCGGGCCGGCGAGAACATCGGCCTCCACGCAGACCATGATGACGTGCCGCTTGTGCGCGATGGCCGCGAGGGCGTGCTTGATCCCCGCCGGGGGAACGCCCGTCGCCTCGATCACCACGTCCAGCCCATCCGCCGCGATGAGGGCCATGGCGTCGTCGGTGAGATGGGTCGTCCCCTGCTTGAGGGCCGCGGCGAAAGACGGGGCCGCGTACTGCTCCGCCGGCCAATGGGTGCGGTGGCAGGCCTCGCGCGCCCGCTCCACGTTCAGGTCGGCGATCCCCAGGATGTGCATGCCCGGCGTGAGACGGGCCTGGGCCAGGAACATGGCGCCAAACTTGCCGGCCCCGATGAGGCCGATCCGGATGGGCCCCTTGCGCTCGGCCCGTTCCAGCAACATGCGGTGCAGGTTCATCGTGACCTCCCTTGGTTGGCTAGAGCCGCGTTGACGCCACCTGAGGGGCCTCGCGCCCCAGTGAAAGTGTGATCGCGCGGCCAATAGTGGGAGTCGTCCAAGGACAGCCCCCTTCGTCGAAGCACTCCTTCCACATGGCGGTGATGAGCGATATCGCTGTAGGGCAGCTCCGATCAGCCGCCGCTGTTGACACATCACGGGAACGCCCTGCGATGGTTTGGCGGCGCTTCGCAGAACTGCCGCAAAGTCGTCTTTACAGTCCAAAGATGTTCGCTTCGATGAACCTCCAGGTCTTTAAGAAGTCGCCGCCTCGGATCAGAGCATTGAATTCACCGCGGTCCAAGCTATTCAACCGGTCCCAAATCTTCTGGGTCATCCGCGTGTTGGCTTCAAAGGTGCCGCGAATATCCCAGCGGGTCGGCGAAGTGTCCGAAGTCAGGAAGTCACTATAGCTATATTCCTGCAAGTAGAAAAGGAACTCCACGTATTCCAGGAAGTTGTGGGAAGCCACCATGTAATCCCAGTCCCACCTGCCGTTGTTATCGTTGATGTGGATGTAATAGGGATAACGGCTACTGGCCAACAGGGCCACCACTTCCGCCGGATTCTCCTGGCCGTACTTCGAATGGCCGTAGTCCACGGTGACACCCATTTCCTTGCTGCCGATGTCATTGAGCAGGCACAGCGTTTTGGCGGCGGTGTCAAGGAAGCAGTGGCCGCGCGTTTCACTGGGCTTGTATTCAATGAAGAGCGGAATCTCCGGCTTGTACCCTCCCGCCTCGCCGAAGGTTTCGATGAGGAACTTCCACATTTGGGCGTAGTCGCATTGGAAGGCGAACTCATACCCATCGCCCAGCGGACAGCATGTGACCTTATTAGCGCCAGCGGCCCAGGCGAAGTCCTTGGCGTCCTTGATGAATTGAACGGCCTTCTGTCGAATGGCTGGATCGAGGGAGGTCAAGCCGCCATTGCGGAATTCCGGTTCGGCCTTCACATTCACGTTGATGGCCGCAATCCCCAAGTTGTACTTCTTGAGCATGGACTTCAGAAGCTCCGCGTCCTTGACCTCATACGGAAAGACGACTTCGACGCCACTCATGCCGTCCATTTTCGAAACCATCTCCAAGCGTTCCGCCAGCGTCTTTTCCATATTGTATTCATGGAAACGGTCTCTTGTCTTGCTGACGAATCCCGTGATAAGGGCGCATTTGACGGGGCGGCTCATGCGCGCTCTCCCTTCGGAAGGATTCCCAACGATTCGAGGTATTCCAAGCCCACACGGTACTGTTCTTCAACTTCATCGGCAGGACAGCCGATCTCGATGTCAAAGCTGCCTTGATAACCGGCGGAAAGCAGGTTGTGCACTAGCGGTTTCCAAGGGATGGATCCCTTACCGGGCGGCCGTTTGACGTTCTCCGTGCTGAGGTTGTCGCCCAGGTGCAAGCCGAAAATCCTTCCTCTGAGTTCGAAAGGCAACGCGGGGGCCAGCTCCCGGCAGGCCCAAGCATGGCCCGTGTCAAGGTTGAGGCCGAGGGCGGGCGAGCCGATTTCGTCGCACAGGGCCATGAGGCGTTTGAGGCCGCCGATGGCTGAAAAGGGCAGGATCTCAAAGGCTAGCTTCAGCCCCGCACCAGACACCAGCTCCACGTAACGCCCGATTTTTTCGACGAGGCGCTGGCGCACTCCCTGCCAGCCGTGGGCGCTTGTCGCCCATGGCGCGCTCCAATCCACTGTGAACTGTGCGGCGGGAATGGTGAGCACGTCGCAGGGCGAAAACACCTTCATGATTTCAATCACCCGCTTCAACTCGTCAAGACCGCGATGGGGATCCAATTGCTCCGCGCTCGCGAACTGTTCCATCAGGAAATGGGCCACGAATTGCGTGGGAATGAGGCCGAGATCGCTGGTGGTGCGATGCACTCTCTGTGCGTCCCGCATCCACTCGGGCAGCGCCGCCTTGACGAAGATCTCGGGCTGGTACGCTGAAAAGCCGAGATGCTTGATGCGCGGAAGAGCCTCGTAGACGTTTCCAATGGAGAACGCCGGCCCGTAGAGTGAGACGATAAACGCTGGACTTACACCAACCATGCTCGATCATTATTGGGATGCGCTCCGAGGTCAGATCTATAGTTCGCTGTATGCCGACTACCGATGCTTTGATCGGCACCGTGACCGACAGGAGGGTGAAGGCGCCGAACCTCAACCATGTACGTCCAAGAAGATTCCTCGAGACTTGAGGATAAATCGGCCCAGGCCTCCGCGACGCGGGGGCCTGGGCCGGGGATTGCGTGGGATCAGGCGCTGTAGATCTTCTTCATCTCGGCCGTGGCCCACTTGAGGGCCTCTTCCGGCGGCGTTCCCTGGATCGCCCTGGCGAACATATCCACGATGATGTACTTGGCCATGGCCTCGGAGGCCCTCCGGCTCGGAGGCCCGGCGTACCCAGTCCACAAGGAACCAGTGATCACATCGCGGAACACGGTGCACTTGCGATCTTGGACCCAGAGCGGATGGTCGTACCACATCTTCGTCGGCGGGATTCCGAACGTGTTCAGGGCGATGAACAGCTTCTCGAACTGGGGCTTCTCCATGAACCAGCGGATGTACTCCTTGGCGAGCTTCTGGTTCTTGGAGTACTTCATGACCATGGTGCCGGTGGTCGGCAACTGGTAGAACCGCCCCGCCGGCCCCTTGGGCATGGGGGCGTGATTCATGTCCTCGTAGACGTCCGGGAACTTGTCCCGGGCCACGAAGTAGATGCTGGGGGAGTTTGCGGTGACCGAGAGGCTGCCGGCCAGGAACGCCCGGTTGTTGCTGGCGTCGTCCCAGGACAGGCCGCCCTCGTCCATGCCCTCTTTCCACATGGCGGTGTTGAGCTTTAGCGCCTCCAGGGTGCCCTTCTTGTCGAGGACGACGGTCTTGCCATCCTTCTCGACCTCCATCCCGCCGAAGCACCAGATCAGCGCATAGCAGTAGTTGTTCGGGTCGTTCGTGCTGTGGCCAAAGCACTGCCCCACCGGACGCCCCTTGGCCTTCAGCTTCTTCGCCATGTCCCGGAACTCATCCCAGGTGTCAGGAAACTTCTGGTAGCCGACCTCTCGCAACCAGCTCTCCCGGTAGTTCCAGGCCCACGAGTACACATCGCGTGGCACCGCCACCCAGCGCCCGCCGGCAAAGGCGTTTGCCCGTGAGATGTTGTAGTACCCCCCCTGGGACTTGCCGAGCGGTTCGGCGACGTCGCTCACATCCACCACGCCGTCGGCAAGGAGGTGGGGAAAGTTGTTCTGGATCAGGATGATGTCGGGGCCCGATTTCATCTCGATGGCCGACGCCGCGCGGGTGGGGACATCGTTCTGCCCGATCCGCTCGACCTCGATCTCGACCCCCATCTGCTTGCCGTACTCGGCCGCTTGTTCCAGGAACACCTGGTCCGATGCGGGGACGAAGTGCAGCTGCATTAGCACATGGAGTTTCGTCCCCTTCGGATAGGCCGGCGCCTGCCCGGCCTGGAGGATCCCGGGAATCCCGCCCAGCGCCGCCGCTCCCGCCGCCGCGGCCGTCCCCTTCAAAAAGGTCCGCCGAGGAATCCTGAACCCTGGAGTTCCATGTCGTTTCTCACCCATGACCTTGTCCTCCCTTTTCAGGTTCACCTAGAGCCAGCGCTTTCTTGATGCCACACAGCTCACTCCCCACCTCCCGGTGGGTATCTTCCACCTCCCTCTGGTTCCACCGAAGGCAGAATCACTCTGCCTGGGTTTCTTCGGCCTCTGCCTCCTTCTCCAGCCGCTCCAATGACCGCCGAATGTGCAAGCGCATGGCCGCCTCGCTTGCATCCGGATCGCGCCTGCGTAAGGCCTCCAGGATGGCAAAGTGCTCCTGGACCGTCTCGGCCGCAGGCCGCACCAGGCCATCCTGCCAGGCGAAGAACATCATGTTCACCGATTCCATGGCGTGGGCGAGTTGCTCGTTTCCTGCTATCTCGACGAGGCGCCAGTGAAAGTACCGGTCCCGCTCGACGTAGCGGCGGACCGCCGCCGTGGTCGGGGCGACGCTCAGCCCACGGAACATCTCCACGAGCCGATCCACTTTGTCCCGGTCAATGCGCGAGGCCGCGAGACGGGCTGAGAGCGCCTCCAGCACCTCCCGGACCTGGAACAGCCGCGCCATCTCGCGCTTGGTGAAGCGCTTGACGTAGATGCCCCGGCGAGACACCCACTCAACAAGTCGCTCTTGGGCAAGGCGCTTCAGGGCGTTCACG
Organism: uncultured bacterium; assembly: GCA_964644725.1. Lineage (GTDB taxonomy): Bacteria > Methylomirabilota > Methylomirabilia > Methylomirabilales > 2-02-FULL-66-22 > 2-02-FULL-66-22. Next base: position 1,604 of record CAZXXV010000233.1, on the reverse strand, counting down.
AGGGGTGTCCGGCTGACACCCATCTCGCGGGCCAGGCGGTCTTGGAGGATCCGCTCGCCGGGGGGCAGGCGGCGCTCTGCGATCAGGGCTTTGAGGCGGGCATAGATCTTGTCGTCGAGGCTTTCGTGCTCGATGCGGAGAGAGGGGGCCGCCGCGGGGCGTGCTGTCCGCCGAGGCCTCAAGGACTTCGTGGCTGGCGGCATGGGGTCTCCCGAGTCTGGGAAGGACAAGGATGAGGAGCGGGCCACTTCGAATTTTGAATGTTGAATGCAATATGCACGAAAGGCTATGCTCCTGTCAAGCGGAAAGCCTCAGAGCCCGGCGTTGGCGAGCGAAGGCGGGAACAAAGGGAATCGGTGGGAGCCGAAAGGGGTCACCATTTTGGATCAGGGGGAAGAGCAAATCCCGTGTCCGAGAGTAGTGGGAGGAAGGTGGATCGCGCCAAACGAAGGTCCTCGCACTGACCGGTTTTGGCTTGACACCGCTCCCTGTGCTGCGGCATGCTCCGCCGCGCGTGGCGGGGACGTCGGCCTCACGCCACCCGCCTGGAGTCACCGTATGGATCTCAAGGATAGAATCGGCATCGACCTCGGTCGCCGCATCCGGCTTGAAGAGGGCATCGAGTGGGCGGCGCGCAACGGTGTGCGCTACATTGACGTGCAGCTCGACACCGAGGTGAACGCGTTCGACACGTTCGACGCGGCGCGCGCCAAGGGCGTGCGTGCGGCGTGCGAAAAACACGGCATGCATCTCGGATTGCACACGCTGTCCGCGGTCAACGTCGCCGAATACTCGCCGTACGTGCGCGACGCGGTCGACCAGTACCTCCAGGGTTACATGGACGTGTCCAAGCGGCTCGGCGCGGAGTGGATCGTGGTGCACGCGGGCTATCACTTTGGCTCGGACAAGAAGGCGCGCATGCGCGCCGGTCTCGAACGGCTGCAGCGGGCCGCCGACTACGCGCACAAGGTCGGCGCCACTCTGCTGCTGGAGAACTTGAACAAAGAGCCGGAGGACGCCGAGGTTCACTACCTCGCGCACACCGTCGAGGAGTGGCGGTATTACATCGCAGGGATCGCCTCGCCCAGCATGCGGCTGTCGTTTACTGTCAACCACGCGCACCTGGTGCCAGAAGGCGTCGACGGTTTCATCGACGCACTCGATTTCTCGCGCGTAACCGAGGTCCGCCTCGCCGACTGCTTCCGCTTGGGCAGGGAAGTGCACCTGAAGCCGGGCGCCGGCGACCTCGATTTCGCCCACATGTTCAAGCGCGTTGAAGGCAAAGGATTCACGGGCCACTATACCAACGCGTTCGGCTCGCTCGACGACATGCTGGCCGCGCGCGACGATCTGACAGCGAAAGCTGCCGCGGTCGGCGTGCAGTAGCGCAGTGCGATGGGGTCCCATCACCGTCCAGCCTGATCCTTCCCAACGGGATCGTCTGCCCGCGCTCCCCCCGAATCGAGAAGGACGATAGAATCTTCCTCTCATTGAGGCCAGCAGATCAGCAGGCAAGTCCTGGGGGGTGAGCGCGAGTTTCTAGCGAACCCTAGTGCTATTGAAATCCTTTCCTCCCATTGCCCATATTCGTCATTCTTGGGGAG
>CAZXXV010000232.1:3948-7228 GCA_964644725.1 uncultured bacterium | reverse complement strand
GGTCGAGGTTACCCGGTGGGCGCACCCCAGTGCACGAATTCGTGGGGTGTATCCGATTTCGTCGGAGAGGAACCATTCAGGAGGATGTAACGGCATCTACGGATGCGGGCGTTACTTCAGAAGATCATGCGTCCCGACTCGGAGCAGGACGTATGCATCACTTTCAATGCTGAAGATAACGCGGTAGTAAAGGGATACGCGACCCTCCCAGCGGTTTTCGTGGCCTTTGATTTTCTTGATCTGGAGGGAGGGGTGGCGGGGATCAGCAAGCAAAAGCCCCAGCGTTTTGTCCACGCGGCGTTGAAGATGCGCCACGACTGGTTAGCACGAGGCAGATGCAAAAGTTTTGTCCACGCGGCCTTGAACGTGCTGGGGCAATCCCTCGTAGTCTTGTGCGAAACGTTGCGTCGGCTGGAGCTTCATACGCGGGCGCGTCTTCGCAGGCCTTCCCTGAAGGCTTCGACTGTGGCGAAGGGCCCGAGTACTCGCCCGGCCCGGGCGTCCGCCTCGGCCGCGCGCTCGCCCTTTTGCCAGGCTTCGGTCCACCAGTACAACTGGTCGCGATCAATGAGGCCCACCTTGGCTGCCATCTGGGCCTCCTCTTGTGTGAGGCCCTTGGCGTGGAGCAGATCGCGGCGGATCCGCTCGATCTTCGCCTTCGCGCGGGCGAGCACCCGCTGCTCGACGGGGGTCAGGCGGGGCGCCGGGGCCTTGGCCGCAAGCTGGACCGGGCTGAGGATAATCCGGCCGCCCTCGACCGTTGCATCGAGGAAATCACCTGCGTTGAGGCGCAGAGCCTCGAATACGTCCTTGGGGACGGTGATCTGATGCTTGGGGCCGATTCGAACCGGAGCCATATTTCTTTCCTTCTTCTGGAAGGGTGAAATCATACTTACTTTCCTACTGTAAGGATAAGCCCTTGGAGAGCAGAAGTCAAGGGCCGGCCAAGATTACAGCAGGGCAGTGTGGGGCAGGATGCGGAGATGAATGGCAGCGCCGCTTTGTAGAGCGGCGCTGCCATACCAGGCTACGAAGGACATCGTCCTGGTGAGTCGCGCCCTGCGACACCGCGACGTCAAGAGCACACAGCGCTACGCCCACCTGGCGGATCGAACGCTGGCCAGGGCGGTGAACGGGATGTGGTGAGGCGAGTCTACTGCGGGGGGCTGCGGAGGTTATGCGCTGGAAGGTATGGCAAACGGCGCGGGGATGGAGAGCCTGGCGATGTTGGGCTTGCCCACACCTGGGTGACCCGCGTGGAGACGAGGAATTGGACAGATGCCGGGAGCGGAATCGTGGGTCAGGCGCGGTGCGCTGTCCGGAAACAGTATGCACGGATTGACATTGGCATGAGTGCATATTATGCTTTCCACGGTCGAGTAATATTCATTGGGGAGGAATGTCCATGGCGGCAAAGAAGCGCACGAGCGTTCTCTTGGATGAAGCCCTGCTGAAGAGGGCGCGAAGGGCCTTGAACGTCTCCACCAATACAGAAGCGATCAGCAAGTCCCTCGAACAAGCCCTGCTGAACAAAGACATTGAGACGGCCCTTAGGGAGCTGATCCGGAAAGGCCGAGAACGTTTCGTGGATGTTTACTGCGCGGTCCATAAGATAGACGACACGTCACCCCGGACCGCGCAGTCCGGGGGGAGAGTCCGAGGAGGGGCGGCGGCTCGTCCCTCTCGGTAGGGCCCGCGGGGAGGGCCGAGAACTTGCCCCGCCTCCTGCAAGGGCGAGGGCCTTCCCCGCGAACGAAGCGGCGCGAGCGAACGTGTAGCCCAAGTTTCGCGCCGCTGAGTACAGGTAGCGGCGATGCCCATTATCCTCGACACGAACGTCTATCTTTTCGCTATGAGATCGGACGAGGGGGCGGAGTTCTTTGAGCATCGCTTTCTGCCCTTGGCCTTTCAAACGGTCCTTTCCAGCATTGTCGTGGAGGAACTGTACGCGGGGGCTCTCAATGCGGAGGCAGCCCGCCTGGTCGAGCGCTATGCGGGGGCTCTGGAAAGAGCAGGTCGGGTCGTGAGTCCAACGTTTCAGGACTGGAAGGATGCGGGCAAGCTGATCGCTCGCATCACCTCCAAGGAGCCCGGCCGCAAACCGAAGATCCAGCAAATGCTAAACGACATCCTTCTGGCATTATGCGCCCGGCGAATCGGCGCCGACCTTTTTACCTTCAACCGAGACGACTTCGAACTCATCCGCCGTCACAAACCCTTCTCGCTCAGGCTGCTTCCGTAACAAGCTCAAGCTATCGAGGAAGACTCTGCGCCCCCCTCTGCGTCGGCCCCCATGCGTTGGCGGTTCAGCCGCTACGTTTCGCTCAATGGGCAATGTCCTGTAGAAGCCCGGGCGAAGCCCGCCAGCATCATTCTTGTGCTTGTGGAATCTCCCAGACGCTGACACCGAACCGCCGGAGCAGCCCCGCCAGTGTGGGTAGGGAGAGGCCAACGACGGTGGAGTAATCCCCCTCGATCCCCTCCACCAGGAGGGCTCCGCGCCCCTGGATGGCGTAGGCCCCCGCCTTATCCAAGGGCTCGCCGGTGGCGACGTAGGCGGCGATCTCGGCCGGATCGAAGGGTCGCATCCGAACCGTCGTCACCGCGCCGGCAACCTCCGCGCGCCCCGTCTCCGCCTCCACCACCGCCACTCCTGTGATCACCTGGTGGGTCCGACCCGCCAGGCGCAGCAGCATGGTCCGCGCCTCATCGCCATCGCGGGGCTTTCCAAAGGCGATGCCCTCACACACCACGATCGTGTCCGCCCCGATGACGAGACCTCGACCGATCCGGGCAGCGACGTCCTCGGCCTTGGCCCGGGCCAAGTGGCAGGCGCGCGCCTCATAATCCTCGCTGGGACTTTCCGGCCAGGCCTGCCTGCCGCCTGTCTGCCGTCGCACAGGCAGGCGACGACTGCGGCGCAGGCAGGCCCCATTCTCGTCCAGTGTGCTGGGGGCGAGGCGGAAAGGCAGGCCGATCTGTGTGAGGAGGGCCGCCCGTCGCGGTGAGGCCGAGGCCAGGATGATTTCGGGCATGGACATGGGGCTACGTGGAACAGCGAAGTTTGAATATCGAATTTCGAATTGCGAATGTCGAAGTTGGCGCCATGCGCACGTTTGTTCTCTACGAGCAAACCATGGTGTTCGGAATGGTTCCGCCCCACCTGCTTAGGATTGGCCAGTTCAAAGCTTTCGGTAAATGAGGAGGGCGAGGGCGATCCCGAGCAAGCTCGCCAGGTTGATTTTCATCGTGAGGCCGAGGGTCAGCGTGATGACCTTGA
>CAZXXV010000232.1:0-3848 GCA_964644725.1 uncultured bacterium | reverse complement strand
AAGCTCGCCAGGTTGATTTTCATCGTGAGGCCGAGGGTCAGCGTGATGACCTTGAGATCCAGAACCGCCGGCGGTGCGATGCCGGGGTTCACTCCCCTAGAGAAGACCTTCTCCAGATACCCGCCTGGGGCCAGGGTGCCGATGACCTCGCCGATCACGCTGCCGATCAGCGCCCCCAGGATCAGGACCACCAGCAGGACGATGACGCTATCCAGTTTCTTGGCCACTGTTCGGCCCCTCCTCCGAGGCCCCGGCCCTCCAGGTGGGTGCCTTGCGCAAGACCATGCCGAAGATGAAGAGGACACTGGCGCTCCCGGCCAGGGCCAGCAGGGAGAGGCGGAGCGTCACCGAGGAGACCAGGAGAGCCGTGAGGGCATGCGACAGCGAGAAAAGATAGATGAGCAGGACGGCCTCCACCCGGCCCAGTCCCAAGTTCACCAGCCGGTGGGAGGAGTGGTCGCGGCCGCCCACGACTGGCGATCGCCCGCGCCGCAGGCGCAGGACCACCACCAGCGTCGTGTCGAAGATGGGGTAGGCCAGGACCAAGAGCGGGATGATGATCGAGGTGGGCGCGGTGGGGCTGCGCCAGCTGCCCAGTGCGGCCAGGCAGGCGAGGGTGAAGCCGATGAACAGGCTGCCCGCGTCGCCCATGAAGATGCGGGATCGAAAGTTGCTGGGCAGAAACCCCAGGCACGCGCCGGCCAACGCCGCCGCCGCGCGGGCAGTGGGCAACTGCTCGGGGCCGGCGTCGATGTAGCGTGCGGCCAGCACCGCGAAGGTCAGGCCGGCGATGGCTGCCACGCCCGCGGACAGACCGTTCATGTTGTCGAGGAGGTTGAAGGCGTTCGTGATCCCCACGATCCACAGCAGGATGACCGGAATGCTGAGCCAGGGCGTGCGAAGAAACCCGAGCGTGATCCCCGGATAAATCACGAAGACGGCCAGGAACCCTTGGAAGAGCAGCCGGAGCCACCAGCGCACCCCCTCGGCGTGGGGGTCCAGGTCATCGTGGATCCCCAGGAAGAGGATGAGCCCCCCGGCCACCAGGATGGTGGCCGAGACCTGATCCACGGGCCCGGCGGCCAGCACGCCGGCAGCGTGGGCGATGGCGATGGCCGGCCCGCCGAGGAGGGGGGTCGGGTGCAGGTGGATCTTCTTGCCGCCTGGCCGGTCCAGCACCCCGAGCCCGAGGGCTAGTCGGCGGCACAAGGGCGTGAGGATCAGGGCCGACCCGAACGCCACCAGGAAGGGGGTGAGAAGCGGCGCGAGGTAGCTCATGGCCTCAGAGGCGAATCACCGTGCCGCGGTCCTGGGGGAATCGGCGCGTGGCGCCCGTGGCGTCCATCAGCAGCCGGCTGTGCTTGATGAGCCAGGGGATGTCGAAGGCGCTGTGGGCCACCGCCAGGCAGACGCAGTCCTGGGATGCCAGGGTACTCTCGGTGAGCGGCATCGAGGTGAGGCGCCGGGCCGGGGCCGCCCCGGGCGCGTGGTCGCCGAGTAAGGACACCTCCGGCACGTACGGATCGTGGTAGCTGACCTCGGCCCCCCGGGCCAGGAGCGCCTTCATCACCTCCAGCGCGGGCGCGTTCCGGGGATCGTCGATGTCTTTCTTGAAGGCCGCGCCCAGCACCAGGATGCGGGCATCCAGGAGAGGTTTTCCCTGGCGGTTGAGCGCCTCGGCGATGAGGTTCACCGTGAAGAAGGGCATGCTGGAGTTGACCTCGGCCGCCAGCTCGATGAACTTGGTGTAGAAGTCGTACTCCCGCGCCTTCCAGGACAGATAATAGGGATCGACGGGGATGCAGTGGCCGCCCACGCCGGGGCCGGGATAGAAGGGCATGAAGCCGAAGGGTTTGGTGGCAGCGGCGTCGATCACCTCCCAGATATCGATCTGCATGCGGTCGCAGAGCTTGGCCAGCTCGTTCACCAGCGCGATGTTGACGCTGCGGAAGATATTCTCCAGCAGCTTGCACATCTCCGCCACGCGGGTGCTCGAGACCCGGTGGATCTGCTCGGGCGGGACAAGGAGCGCAAACAGGGCGCAGGCGGCCTCGGTCGAGGCTGGGTCGATGCCGCCCACGACCTTGGGGGTGTTGTGGGCGCCGAACTGCTTGTTGCCCGGGTCGATCCGCTCCGGCGAGAAGGCCAGGAGAAAATCGCGTCCCGCCTGCCGTGCGGGCGCCTCCAGGAGGGGACGCACCAGCTCCTCGGTGGTGCCGGGGTAGGTGGTGGATTGGAGGACCACCAGGCTGCCCGGGCCGACGTGGGGCGCGAGGGAATTGCAGGCCGCCTCGATGTAGGAGAGATCCGGCGCCTTCATGCGGGTGAAGGGTGTCGGCACGCAGATCACCATGGCGTCCGCCTGGGCGCAGTCCCGGTACGCCGTGCTGGCGGAGAGGCGCCCGGCCTCCACCAGGGGCGCCAGGGTGGCACTGGGGACGTCCGGAATGTGGCTCTCGCCCTGCTTGATGCCCTGCACGCGATGCCCGTTCACGTCGATCCCGAGCACCCGCACACCGGCGCGGGCGAACTCGACCGCCAGGGGGAGCCCCACGTAGCCCAGGCCGATGACGGCCACGGTCAGGTTCTTGGTCCGAGCCTTCTCCTGGAAATCTACGCGCGATCCGCTCATGCATCCACTCCGTTTGGCATGGGTGGTCTCGTGTAACGTATGTCGTGGAGCGTGTAACGTCACACGAAACACGTTACGCGTTCCACGCTGGTCAGTGGGTGAAATGCTCGCGGCACCAGGCAATGGTCTTTTTCAGGCCGGTCTCCAGGTCCACCTTGGGCGCGAAGCCCAGGAGCCGCTTGGCCTTGTCCGCCGATGGCACCCGGCGTCGCGGGTCCTCGAAGCCCTCGCCGTAGTACGCCTCGTACGCCTGGAAGGCAATCGGCGACTTGGATCGCGTGAGGCGCTTGATCAGCTTTGCCAGGTCCAAGATGCTGGTCTCGTTGGGGCTGCCGATGTTGAAGGCCTCGCCGATGGCCTCCTTGACCTCGCCGGCCAGAAGCGTCCCGGCCACCGTGTCGTCGATGTAGGTGAAGCAGCGGGTCTGCTTCCCATCGCCATGGACCGTGAGGGGCTCGCCCCGCAGGGCCTGCCGGGTGAGGTTGGCCACCACGCTGCCGTAGCCCCGCTCATCCAGACGCGGGCCGTAGGAGTTGAAGTAGCGCAGGATGGAGACCGGGAGACCCTTGACGGCGTAGGCGAAGGCGAAGTGTTCATCGATCGCCTTGGACATGGAGTAGGACCAGCGCGCCACCGCGGTGGACCCCAGCACCCGGTCGTCGTCCTCCCGGAAGGGGACGTGGCTCGCCTTGCCGTAGATCTCCGAGGTGGAGGCCAGGACCAGCCGCTTCCAGTACTTGAAGGCCAGGCCCAGGACGACCTCGGTCCCGCGAACGTTGGTATTGATGGCCGCCAGCGGATCCTGGAGGACGTTCCGGACGCCCACCGCGGCGGCGAGATGGAAGATCAGATCCATGGAGGGGACGAACCGCTCCAGGAGTGCCTCGTTCAGGATGGAGTCGTTGATGAAGTGGAAGGTTGGATGGCCCAGGACGTGCCGGATGTTCTCGATCTTCCCCGTGGACAGGTTATCAATGACCAGCACCTCGTCGCCCCGCTTGATCAGGGCATCAACGAGATGCGAGCCGATGTACCCGGCGCCACCCGTCACCAGGACACGCACGACTCCCCTCCTTTCGCACGACCTCGTCCCTGACTCGCCGCACTTTCCCATCGGCCTGGTGGCAGGTGCGACCCGATATACCCGGCCCCGCCGGTCACCAGAGCACGCACACTCGACCTCCTCTCATAGCTTCAATGAAAAACCGACAACCGA
>CAZXXV010000231.1:0-7243 GCA_964644725.1 uncultured bacterium | reverse complement strand
GAAAGATTTTCGGTGGTGGAGAATTTACCCTCGACCCGAATCTTTGCTTCGTCCTGATGCCGCTTGCTGAGACGTTCCGGCCAATCTACGAGGATCATATTCGACCAGCAGTCCAGAGCCAGGGACTCACGTGCTTAAGGGCGGATGAGATTAGAGGCACAAGCCTTATCACGCGCGACATTTGGGAGACGATCAATCGATCCAGGCTGCTCATTGCAGACTTGACAGGTCAAAACCCAAACGTCTTTTACGAGGTCGGCCTAGCGCACGCACTGGGTAAGGACGTGTTGCTCCTCACGCAAACCATGACGGACGTCCCATTCGACATGAAAACGATGCGGTGCATTGTGTATAGCTACAACCCTCGGGGGATGAAGGAGATGGAAGAGGCTCTAAAGGCCACCGTCTCCGCCGTGATAAGGTCGGCCTAGCCTGACTTTCGCTATTTTTTTGTTTTGGGGGACGTTGCCAATTATGACAAGTTGTGATCGGGTCGGCCTGCCATCCCGCGCTGAGCCCGCGTGGACGCCGCGGGCGTCCTCCACCACGTACTGGGGGACGGAGGTGCAAGAACAACTTGCGAGATGAGGGGCGCGGGACGGGTCGGGCACCTGCTTCGCCCCGGCCACCGCCCGTGACGGCCCCTCGGCGGACCGAAAGGCCGAGCCGGGATCCGACCTTGCGGAACTACCGGGATGCGCTTTGGAACCCAGGTCCCCCATTCGTCCGCCATTACATCGTTCGCTCTTGACGGGATACGGCAGAGCCGTATAATGCGCCCACGGTCAGTTTCGTCGAGACGAAGCTGTTCACCCGGCTCGTTCAAGAGTATCTGTCCGAGGCCGAGTACGCGGAGCTGCAGAGTTTCTTGATCGAACACCCCGAGGCTGGCGATATCATCCCTGGTTCAGGGGGCATACGCAAACTTCCCTGGCGCGCGAAGGGCCGAGGCAAACGGGGTGGGTTAAGGAGATCGACGATGCCCAAGACAAAGCGTAACATCGGCAATGAAATTCTGGCAGGATTGCGCGAGATCAAGCGTGGTGAGCACGGTCGGGCGATCACTGTGCCAAGCGTCTCGAGCATCCGGGAACGGACCGGTCTATCGCAAACACGCTTTGCGCAGGTGCTCGGTGTGTCCGTGCGGACGCTTCAAGATTGGGAACAAGGCCGCCGCGCGCCCTCCGGTGCGGCGCGGACGCTGTTGATGGTGGCGGCGAAAAATCCACGTGTGCTCCTCGACGTTGCGTAGCACCGAAGCCCGAGGTCCAATTGAGCCGTGATGCGTATAGGAGACGCATGGGGGGCTACTACGTAGGTGCAACAACAAGTTGCCAGATGAGGGGCACGGGACGGGCCGGGCTCTTGCCACGAGCCCGCCAGCACCCGTGACGGCCGTCGGGTAGAATGGAAGTGGAACATCCATCCTGCCATTCGCCAGCAGAACGACGAACCAAGCTCTTCCGCCTGTGGCCGACTCCACTGGCGCGGTTAGGCAACTCTAAGGCGCTTCTTGGGAGGCACGACGACTACCCTGACGCGGATCCCAAGCCTGGCGAGCAGATCGATCAGGTTGTCCACGCTGAAGAGGTCGAGGCGCCCTCGGACGAGGTCGCTGACCCGGGGCTGCGTCACGCCAAGAAGCTTGGCTGCTTCAGCCTGCTTCAGGCCACGAGCCTCGAGCGTCTTCTGGATCTGGATGAGAAGGTCCGCTCGAACCCTCAGGTGTTCGGCCTCCTCTTCAGGAAAGCCCAGGTCGCTGAACACGTTGCCGGAAGATCGAGTCACTTTGAGCTTCACGGATCACCTCATGTCCACCCGCGGTTTCGCCGCTGGCGCAGGAACTGCTGCAGCCTCTGTCGAGCCAGGTCCAGATCACGCTTTGGGGTCTTGCGACTCCGTTTCTCGAAAGCGTGCACCACGTAGACCGCCTCAGCGAACTTGGCAATGTAGACTACCCGGTGCTCACGGGTCGTGTGGATGCGTATCTCTTCGACTCCCGGCCCAATCGTCGGCATGGGCCTCCAGTCGTTCGGTTCGAGTCCCTGCTGGACCCGCCGGAGTTGGAAGCCCGCAAGCCGCCGGGCGTCCTCCGGGAAAGCCCTGATGTCGTCCCGGCTCAATCCGAGCCACCACAGCGCCTTGTCGGGCATGACTTAATATACAACTATTCGCATATCCGGTCAACTCCTTCCTGGGATCGCGACGCCTGTCAACCAGACGCTCCACGCGCTCGTAAGGCTCCTCGAAGAGGCTCCTGGCACTGTTGCCTGACAGGCCGGACGAGGATCCGCTCCCGCCCCGCTTGCCACCCTCTCCTTCCCGAGCCAGCATTTTCCATCTGGCAATCCAGGGGCGGGTTGTGGCAGAATCCCCCGCCAGAGAAGTCAGGCTCTCTGCATGGGAGGGGACCCATCGAGTCTGGAGGTAGGCCATGAAGAGACGATGGCTTGATCTTGCAAGATGGTCGTTCCTTCTCTTGGGAACGCTCACCCTGCCCCTCCGGTGGGGAACAGATACTCTCGCCCAGTCGCCTCAGGCTACCTGGGGTGCTAAGGAGGGCCAGATCTGCATTCAGTGCCACAGTGCACAGCATCCGGCGCTGGTGGAGGAATGGCGGCTGGGGGCGCACGGGCAGAAGGGAGTAAACTGCTTCGACTGTCACCGGGCCGAAAAGGGCGCGCCGGATGCCTTCGAGCACAACGGGAACCTGATCCACGTGATCGTGTCTCCCAAGGACTGCACGCAGTGCCACCAGAAAGAGGTGGACGAGCAGAAAGGAAGCCACCACGCCAAGGCTGGGCAGATCCTGGCATCCCTGGACAACTTCCTGGGTGAGGTGGTTGGGGGCCCGCCTGCGGTGGCGGTCGGATGTTTCCAATGCCACGGATCGCAGATCAAGGTGCTCCCGGACGGAAAGTTCGATTCGGCCACCTGGCCCAACACGGGCATCGGGCGTATCAACCCAGATGGTAGCTGGGGAAGCTGCAGCGCCTGCCACACGCGGCATCGCTTCTCCAAGGCGCAGGCGAGGGAACCCCAGACCTGCGGGAAGTGCCACCTGGGCCCGGATCACCCGCAGATCGAGGTCTACCAGGAGTCCAAGCACGGCATCCTCTGGGAAGCCAACAAGCGCAACCTGAACATCGAACGGGACAAGTGGACCGTGGGCGTGGACTACACGGCGGCGCCGACCTGCGCGACTTGCCACATGAGCGCCACTCCGGCCCAGGGGGTGACGCACGATGTGGGTCAGCGGATCAGTTGGACCCTACGGCCTGCCATCTCCACCAAGCTGAACATGATCGTGTTTGAAGACCTCTGGAAAGAGGATCTGCCGGAAGGCACGCCGCTTCCCAAGATCGGCGAGAGTTTCAAGGCCAAGGATGGCAAGGTCCGCAAGGTGGTCCAGGTCCTCACCTGGCAGCAGCGGCGGGAGAAGATGCAGGATGTGTGTAGCCAGTGTCACGCGACTGGCCAGGTGGCCGATTTCTACAAGCAGTTCGACAATCTGGTGGATCTGTACCACGAGAAGTTCGCCAAGCCGGCCACGGCCATCATGGGCGAGCTGTACAAGGCCAACAAGCTGACGCCGGCCCCCATGGACGAGAGGCTGGAGTGGACGTACTACGAGTTGTGGCACCACGAGGGCCGACGGGCGCGCCACGGCGCCTCGATGTCGGGGCCGGACTACGCCTGGTGGCACGGCATGTACGAGGTCGCCAAGACCTTCTACCTGCATTTCATCCCCGAGGTGAAACAGGTTGCCGGCGAGCCACTGGGAACGCAGCTCCTGGAAAAGTACGTGTTCTCCCAGCCGGGACACCGGTGGCTCAAGGAAGGGATGACCAAGGAGCAGTTGCAGAAGATCCAGGAGTTCTACCGCGAGCGATACGGGGAACAGAAGTAGGAGGAAGCGACTGGCTTTCGGCCCGGCCGGATTCCCTCTGGTTATCCCAGAGACCTCCCGGGGCGCTCTCTGCCTCGCGTATCACGAGGAGACGGGCGCCCCGGGCCGTTTCCGTCTGACCGGCGCGTGTTACGTCCCGGGGATGGCACGGCGAGTCCCCGGCGAGCCCCTACTGCATCGGCGAGTACGGGGTCGGGCGAAGAATCTGCGCCGTGAGCCTCCGGACCAGCGGACCGTTCTTCTCGGTCTCGGCGAACTGCGCCAGTCGCTCCTGATCCGCGACAAACGCGCCGAACTTTCTCTCGCGGTCGGCCAGGCTCTCGTAGGCCAGGATGTAGATCAGTTGGTCCGAAGGCCCGCCGATCTCGTTTGTCCAGAAGCCGACGACCTGGATGCCATGCTTCTTGAAATAGCCCAGCGTGATCTCGGCAAAGCGTTTGTGGAGATCCGGGAGGCGGCCGGGCATCGCCGAGTACGTGCGCAGCTCGTAGATCATCGTGTCGTCTCCTTTTGGCAGAAGGTTGCTATTGGACGCCCTCGAGAATCACCTTTTCGTAGGCGTAGAGCGCTGGCGAGCCCCCGGTGTGGACGAAGAGCACGTGCTCCCCTTTCTTGAAGTACCCCTTGCGGACCAGGTCAATGAGGCCCGCCATGGCTTTTCCAGTGTACACCGGGTCGAGCAGGATGGCCTCTGTGCGCGCGAGCATCTGGACGGCTTCGACCATTGACTTGGTCGGCAGGGAATATCCCGGCCCCACATACTCGTCGAAGCAGACGATGGCGTCTCGCGGGAGAGTGCCCGGGACCCCCACATGGGCGGCGGTTCTCGTGGCAAGACCGTAGACGTGCTCTTCTTGCTGTAGCTTTTTGCGGCTCACGTTGATCCCGACCACGGGGATCCCGCTGTTGCTCCCGTAAAAGCCGACAACCAGGCCCGCATGCGTCCCGGCACTCCCGCTGGCGCAGACGACCCGATCGATGCGGATCCCCTTCTCGAACGCCTGGGCGAGGATCTCCTCGGCGCAGGCCACGTATCCGGTCGCCCCGACGGGGTTGGAGCCGCCAGTCGGAATGACATACCCCTTTCGCCCCACGCGCCCCAGTTCGTCGGCGATCCCCTGCATCACCTGAAGCAGGTCGCTCCCACCCGGAACCACCTTTATCTCCTCCACCCCGAGGAGGCGAAAGAGGAAGTTGTTGCCGCTTGCCTCGGGCTTGTAGCTTCTGGGGACACGTTCCTCGAGCACGAGGCGGCACTTCAGGTTCTCCACCACGGCGGCGGCAAGCGTCAGGCGGGCATGGTTCGACTGCACCGCGCCGCAGGTGATGAGAGTATCGGCCCCTTGTGCGAGGGCGTCGGCCACCAGGAACTCCAGCTTCCTCGTCTTGTTCCCCCCCGACGTCAGCCCGAGGAGGTCGTCTCGCTTGATGTATATGTCGGGGCCACCGAGCAGCCAGGAGAGCCGCTCCAGCTTATGAAGCGGTGTCCAGCCTTCTGTGTACCTGCGTCTTGGGAACCGGGCAAGATTCATCGCGCACTCCCTTGGCTAGGCGGTGAAATGACGGCCGACTTTTTGACAGGCAGATCGCATCTAGCGAGTGTCTGGCCGATTGCGTACGGCGCAATCTGCCTTCCTGTGTGACATGTGGCGGGCGGAGCCTATCAGATGGTGGTCAAAGAGGCAACCTCACCCCGCCGTCATGATAGAGGATGTTCTGAGCCCTCACGATCTTTGCCCCATCCTGATTCACAGCTTGCCCTGTCCTGTCCGAGCATCAGACCACCCGCCAGCGACTTGCCGCTTCCCCTTGACATGTCACGCGGGAAGGACTATTTTATGAGTTAATTTTTATATGAGGAGTTTTTGAACCATGGCCTTCGAACCGGCATCCGTGGAGCGGTTCTTCAAGGTCTTGGGCGACGACAATCGCCTGGGAATCCTGCGGGCCCTGGACGGGGGCGAGCGCTCGGTATCCGAGATCCTGGAGCGGACGGGACTCCCCCAGACGCTGGCCTCCTTCCATCTACGCATCCTACGCGAGGCCGGCGTCCTGGCTACGGAGCGCCGTGGACCGTTTGTCTACTATCGGCTGGCGGATCCCTCGCTGCTGAACCTGCTGGAGGCCTGCGCGAGGTACGCGGAAAAACTGACGGACACCAAGGCAAGTCCGGACTTCCAATGGCCGCCCTGGGCCAGGATGTGTCGGATGATGGGCCCGCGAAGGAGGTAGGGTCAGATGCCAATGTGGGGCGGGTATTGGGGGGCGCCGTGGCACGGGTTCCCTTGGATCTTCCCGCTGATCGGCCTCGGCTTCATGGTCGTGATGATCCTCGTGTGTGTTCGGATGATGGGCGGACATGGCGGCCACAGCGCAGGCGAGATCGAGGATCTCCGCCGGGAAGTGCGGGAACTGAAAGACGAGATCCGGAAACTCCGCGAGCGAAGTTCAGGAAGTGTAATCCCTTGAACGCACAGGACGTTGCCACCATCCGCGACGGCATCGCACAGAAGTACCGAAAGGTCGCCGCTTCTCCCGAGGGGCTCTTCCGGTATCCCACCGGCGAGGCGAGCGCACGGGGCCTCGGCTATCCACCCCATCTTGTTGCCGACATTCCCCTGGCGATACGCGAGCGGTTCGTCGGGGTCGGGAACCCGTTCTCCCTGGGGCCCATCCGCGCCGGCGAATCGGTGCTGGACCTGGGCTGCGGCGCCGGATTCGACGCCTTCATTGCGGCGCAGCTCGTCGGGCCCGCGGGGCGTGTCGTGGGGATCGACCTCTCGCCGGAGATGCTCGCGGTGGCCCGCGCAGGACAGGCCGAGGCGGGGTTTCCCGAGGTGGAGTTTCGCGAGGCCTCCGTCGAGGCCCTGCCGTTTCCTGATGCCTCCTTTGACGTGGCGCTGAGCAACGGGGTGCTCAACCTGGTCCCGGACAAGCCGGCGGCGCTGCGAGAGATTTTCCGGGTCCTGCGTCCCGGCGGCCGGCTTCAGGCCTGTGACATTGGGTTGGTCGGCGACAGGCCGCCCCCGGACAAAGCGCCCTGGTCCGACTGAATTGCCGGGGCCGTGACGAGGAAGGTCTTCCTCGCAATGCTCGAAGAAGCCGGCTTCACCGACGCACGTCTTGTGGGAACAGGCGAGTACCGCACATCGAGCCATACGCAGGCGACGTTCTACATCGCGCGGAAACCGGGTGGGTCCACGCGGTAACCCTCTGGTCCCTTCCGGCTTCAATTTGACGAACGACTGTGACTCCGTATAATGGCCAAGCGTGACTCGCTAAGTGCTGCCGAACGCAAATACGGTGACACTCATTTCTGCTCCCTCTCCCTGG
>CAZXXV010000230.1:4268-7252 GCA_964644725.1 uncultured bacterium | reverse complement strand
CTAATCCGCCGGACCTATTCGACACCTATCGGCAGTGTATACGAGGATGAGTATCGTGAGCCCGGCGTGGGCCAATTCCATGCCAATCGAAGCTGGAGGGGAAGTGTGCCATGGATAACCGAGCGGCTGATCAAGACGCCGGATGACTACAAGGTCATGAAGTATATTGTCGAGCACACGGAATACGTCGCGGACTATTTCCCGATTGAACAGGCCATGGATTGGCTGGGCGAGGAAGGCGTGGTGCTCGATGGCCTTCCTCACTCACCCATGCAGATGCTGATGATCCACTGGGTTGGGAGTGAGGGAGGTCGGTTTTTCTATCACCTTGCCGACTATCCGGAGCTGGTCGAAGATCTCGCCCGGGCGATCTCCAGAAGCCGTGATCCGCTCTGTGAAATCGCGGCGAAGTCCCCAGCGCCAATTTCGTTGTGCGGGGACAACATTGATGGGGTTCTGGTGAACCCAAAGCTCTTTCAGAAGTACTTCATGCCGGAATACGAGGTGCAGGCAAAGGCTCTGCACAAGCACGGTAAGCTCATGGCCGTTCACATGGATGGGCGGCTCAACGTTCTGAAAGAGCTCATCCCCAAGACCCCCATCGACATCGTCGAGGCGGTTCACCCGCCACCGATGGGGGATCTCCCCATCGGCGAGGCGCTCTCTCTCTGGAGAGAGAAGGCCATCTGGCTGGGATTCCCGGGATCGGTATATACGCTGGGACCCGGAGCGACGAAGGAATTTGCCCTGCAGCTCCTCAGAGAGGTTGGTTCGGGGGACAGGCTGGCCATCACCATGTCCACCGAGAACCAAGTGTCAAACGACAACCTTCGCATGCTGACGGCTGTCCTGGAAAACGCTGAACTGCCGCTGACGCCGGAGAGGATCGACCAGATTGAGAGCTCTCTCACATGAGTCACGGGCCGATGCATAGAAGGGACGCGTCTGCAGGGTGGGTGAGGGGGCGGCACTTCCTCTGGTAAGTTTACAGTTCTTCCCGTGCGGAGAGACAATCCGGGATGACGGAGAAGTGTAGGCGAGCAGCAACGAGGTGCCTCCGTAGACCGATAGAAGGAGAAACTGGGGGCTCAGGGTTTTTCGGGAAGGCTGGTAATCCCTTGCGGATGCCATCGTCTTTCTCCCCTCCCCTCGGAAATCGTGTTGTACGAACACCCAGAGACGAACGCAATTGTCACCATCGTGGCAACGAACCTCTTACATGGACTCCTGTTCATAGTCCTGTCCTCCTCTTTGGCCACCACAAGCAGTCTGGTGAAGCCGCCTCCGCACTCTTGCTCTGCTCTGGTGTCAAGCAGCGCGAGTGCCGAGAGTAACGGTCGAGGGAGGATCGCGAGGGGAGGCCGCGAAGTTGTGGAATTTGCTGAGGGCGTGCCGCCGGTCGTGAGAGGAGGGGAGGAATTGAGAGGCGCGAGGGCGCCCCAACCGCTAGACGGTCAGCGAGGACACCGCCCAGTCGCCTTGGCGGCCTCCTCTGGAAATCAGGAGCTGTCTGAGAGGAGGATGGTCATAGCGTACAATCCACATCAGGTCGAGGAATCTTCTTGAAGCCTGAGATCCGCGTAGGGTAAGGTTTTCCCAAGAGCTTTCGCCACGCTGATGAAGGTTGAGGGTCCTGTCAGTTTCTCTGAGGAGGGACGGGGCCCGGTTGAGGCCTGGCTGTGGAGTAGTCAGCGGCCTTACCCCTCAAATCTGCCCACTGGGTGAAGAATCCAAACTGGGGAACCTTCAGGGAATGCTACAGTCGCTTAGCGCCACGCCCACGACACCTCTGGTCCGCGTCCCGGCCAACATGCCCGTGTACATCCAGCGGTCCCTGGACCTGGGGGCCTACGGGGTGATCGTTCCCCTGGTCAATACACGGGACGAGGCAGAGGCCATCATCCAGTCGGTCCGCTATGCACCCGTGGGGAGCCGGAGCTGGGGGCCGATTCGGGGCGCGCTGTACGCTGGATCCGACTACTTCGCGAAATCACACGAGGAGCTGCTGACCATCGTGATGCTCGAGACCGCCGATGGCCTGAAGAACGCCAAGAGCATTCTGAGCGTCCCAGGGGTGGATGGCTGCTTCATAGGCGCCAATGACTTGAGTGTCTCGCTGGGCTTTTCCTCGGAGATGGCCGAACTTCCGCCCAAGGTGGAGGAGGCCATTCTTGCCATTCGTGACGCCGCCCAGGCCGCAGGCAAGGCCCCAGGAATCCAAGTCTTCAGCGCCGACGCCGCGAACGCCCGGATCGCCCAGGGATTCCGCTTCGTCAGCGTCCAAAGCGATTTCCGGATGGTGCGGGTCACGGCGGCAGAGACGCTTCGAGCGATCAAGCGGTAGCGCTTGCTTCTTCTTTGGGTACTCGGGTTTATGAAGAGCGCCATGTCTCGCGTCTCCTCTCGTATTGAGGATGGTGGACAATGAGTCGAGGGACTTTGCGACCAGGGATCCTGTTCTGACTGGGGCTCGCCTGCCTCCTGCTCATCCCGGGTCAGGCCCTGGCGCAACAGTTCGACTGGGCAGATCCGCAACGAAACCTCGATCCGGTTCCGCTTTCGGAAATTAGCTGTGCCTCGCCTGGAGGCGCTCCAGGATTGGCGGGGCTGGGAACTGATGCGCACGGTTTCACTTGCGCGGATCCCCCGATCCGTCTCCGAGGCTCATTGTATTGGCAGGAGGCCGATGGGGGATGGATGAGGGAGTGCTGTGGATTTCAGCTCAGTAATTTCAGACTGCGTGACCGGGAACGGAAGGTTTGGGAGCAGCGAATTCTGATCTTAGCTGACACCCAGGTAGGCGGCCTTGACCTGCGAGTTCTCGCGGACTTCCTTGGCGGTGCCTTCGAGGACGATGCGGCCGGTCTCCAGGACGTAGGCTCGGTGGGCGACGGACAGGGCCATGAACGCGTTCTGCTCGACCAGCAGGATGCTCGTCCCCTCGGCGTTGATCTCCTGGATGATCCGGAAGATCTCCTCGACCA
>CAZXXV010000230.1:0-4168 GCA_964644725.1 uncultured bacterium | reverse complement strand
CCCTCGTTCACCGTGAAGGAGATGCCCTGCAACGCATGGATCGCCCCGTAATAGACGTTGAGGTCGCGAACGTCAAGCAACACTGGCCGCCTCCTTGCCCAGGTAGGCCTCGATGCACCGGACGTTGCCCTGGATCTCTTTCGGCGTGCCGCGCGCGATCACCTCGCCGAAGTCCATCACCGTGATGTGCTCACAGATGCCCATGACCACGCGCATCTGGTGCTCGATCAGCAGGATGGTCAGGTCGAACCGGTCCCGGATGAAGTGGATCAGCTCCATCAGTGTGACGATCTCGGCGGGATTCATCCCGGCCGCCGGCTCGTCCAGCAGCAGCATGCGGGGCGTGGAAGCCAGCGCGCGGGCGATCTCGACGCGGCGCTGCTGACCGTAAGGGAGGTTCTTCGCCAGCTCGTGCTGAATCCTCTCCAGCTTGAAGATGGCCAGGAAATCCTGCGCGCGCTCGGTCAACTCACGCTCCTTGGTGTCGAACTTTCTGTTCCGCATGACGGCGTCGAACATGCCGTAGCCGGCGTGCGGGTGGTAGGCGATGCGGACGTTATCGAGCACTGTGAGGTTGGGAAACAGCCGGATATTCTGGAAAGTCCGGCCGATGCCCAATTGCGTGATCTCGAACGGCTCCATTCCGACGGTGCTCTCCCCTTGAAAATGGATGTCGCCGTGGGTGGGCAAGTACAGCCCACTGATCATATTGAAGACGGTGGTCTTCCCCGCGCCGTTGGGGCCGATGAGGCCCGCCAGTTCGCCACTGCCCACCGTGAGGTCGAACTCGCTGACGGCGCGCAGTCCGCCGAAGAACTTGGTCAGGCCGCGGATTTGGAGCGTGGGGGTCTCGGGATCGATCGCCGGGGCTGGAGACATCGTCGGTTCCCGCACCTACTTGCCCGCCGGCACCGGGGTGCGGTGGGGCTCTTCGGACGCCCGCGGCTGCGCCTCCGGAGCACGCAGGAATCCCCACTCCGCCCTCCCCAGCAATCCTTGGGGTCGCACCAGCATCAGCAGAAGGAGAGCGATGGGGTAGAGGACGAAACGCCAGGTGGGCGCCTCGGTTCCCATCTGGCCCAGGATAACCCGCAGCAACCCCTCCAGGAAGAAAATCCAGCCGAACGATGCGGCGATGCTCCCGCTCATGCTCCCCAGCCCGCCGAAGACGACGATGATGAGCGGATTGAACCCTACCAGGAAGTCGAAGGTCCCTGGGCTGAGAAAGCCGATGAAGTGGGCGTACACCCCCCCACCGATTCCGGCGAAGAAGCTGCCGATCACGAACGCGAGCAGCTTGTTCGAGGCCACGTCGATGCCCATGGCCTTGGCCGCGGTTTCGTCCTCACGCACCGACGTGATCGCGCGGCCGGTGCTGGAATGGATCAGGTTGCGCATGATGATGATGACCAGCACCAGGAACAGGAAGGCCCAGAACCAAGTTGTCAGCTTGGGGATGCCGATCATCCCGCGCCCTCCCTTCATCTCCGGGAAGGGCAGGATGGTATCCGAGTTGACCATCAGCGTGTTGACGACGATGGTGAACCCCAGCGTGGCGATGCCGAAGTAATCGCTGCCCAGGGTCAGTACGGGGAGGCCAAACAGGAAACTGATTTCTGCGGCGAAGACGCCCGCGAAGAGGACGGCCAGGAAGAACACCACCTGCAGCGCCGGACCGCTGCTCAGGAGCCCCGGCGCGTCTTTGGTCCCAAACAGCGGGGCCAGTAGGCCGTTGAGGGCGCCACCCAGCCACACGGCGATTGACCAGGCGGCGATGCTGCCCATGAGATAAAGCGTGAAGGCTGACAGCACCGGCATCCCCGCGTACCGCCGCAGGAATTGGTTGACGCCCCAGATGGTCAACCCGCCGAGGAGGACGCCGATGCCGAGGACCAGCAGGCCCTGCGCGTCCTCACCGGTCCAGCGATACGTGACGTCCGCAGCCGCGTAGGCACCGATGCCATAGAAGCCCCACTGGCCCAGGCTGAACTGTCCGTTGAACCCGTAGATCAGGTTGAGACCCAGCACCACCATAGCCATGGCGCACGCCTGGAACAGGAGGCCCTGGTCAAAATCGTTGAAAACCGTGGAGTCGCCGATCTGGACGGAGAGGGCAAGTTGGATGACGGCGAAGGCCAGTACGACTCCCACGGCCTTCATCGCGCGCGACGCGTGCCCCAGGACCCAGAGCAGCCCGTAGATCCAGGCCAGCACGGCTGTGATCTTGAGCACGGAGATGATCAGGAAGCTGAGGTCGAATTCCATCAGCGGCCCCTAGGCCTTTTCCTTCTCTGGCTCGCCGAAGATGCCGGTCGGCCGAACCAACAGGACGATGATCAGGACGGTGAACGCGACGGCATCGCGCATGGGGGTCGAGATGTAGCCCATCGTCAGGGCCTCGACCTGACCCATGATCAGGGCACCGACAAAGGCCCCGGGGATGCTGCCGATGCCACCCAACACCGCCGCCACGAACGCCTTGAGGCCGGGGAGGATGCCCAGCTGCGACCAGATGGAGGGGTAGGCTATGGCATACAGCACGCCCCCCAGCCCTGCAAACGCCGCCCCTACCGCGAACGTGAACGAGATGACCCGGTCCACGTTGATCCCCATCAATCGGGCGGTCGGCTTGTCGAACGAGGTGGCGCGCATGGCCTTCCCGATCTTGGTACGGCGCACCAGGAATTGGAGCACCACTTGCATCAGCACCGACGCAGCGACGATGATAACGAAGATGTTGGAGAACGTGATGCTCCCGTCCGGCGGGGCCGTGCCCTCGGCGAGAATGTGGATCCCGTCCTTGATGTACAACGTAACGACTTCAAATGGTCGCTGGTACGGGATGAAACGAGGGGAGAAGACAAAGTTCAGCGCCCCGAAGAATTCCAGAAAGAACGACACGCCGATGGCGGTGATCAGCGCGGCGATGCGAGGCGCGTCGCGCAGTGGCTTGTAGGCGACTCGCTCGATCGTGACCGCCAGGGCCACGCAGGTGACCATCGAGAGCAGCATCACCGTCAGGGAGCCGATGACGACCACCCAGCCGCGGGGCAGGGTAGGGAAGAGGGCCGCCGGCCAGACGTGGAGCTGGAAGCGCGTCACCGCGTAGAAGCTGACAAATGAGCCAACCATGAAGACATCGCCATGGGCAAAGTTGATCAACTTGACGATGCCGTACACCATGGTGTAGCCCAGGGCGATGAGCGCATACACAAAGCCCAACTGGAGACCACTGATGACAATCTGGACGAAGAGGAGCGGGTCCTGGATCAGGTCACGTACGAGGATGAAGAGCGCCAGGAGGGCCAGAAGCAGGAGAAATCCCTGGCCGATCCAGGCCATGCGGGCGCCGGGTCTATGCGTCGGCGCGGCAGAGGGTTGGGGGGCGCTGACCTCTGGCATCGGCACGGTACCTTCTGGGTAACGGATAGAGGGGAATCGGACCGGAGGGCGACGCTAGTCGCCCTCCGGTCCCGCATTGGAGATGCAGCGTGCCTAGGGGTTCACGACGGAGTTGAACTTCACCTTCCCGCCCTTGACGGCCAGGATGGTGGCCGACTTCACCGGGTTGTGGTTGGCGTCAAAGGTGATTTTGCCGGAGACCCCGTTGAAGCTGATCTTGACCAGGGCGTTCTTCACCTTGGTCGTGTCATCCGCGCCGGCAGTTTTGATGCCTTGCAGCAGCAGGTTGGTGGCGTCGTACGCCAAGGCCGCCAGGGCATCCGGAACCTTGGGCTGCCCCTTGTCGTCCTTGTATTTGGCACCGAATGCCTTCACCAGGTTCTTGACCTCCGGCCTGGTGTCCTCGGGCGAGTAGTGGTTGGTGAAGTACCCGCCCTCCGCCGCCTTGAGGTCCAAGTCGGACGAGTCCCAACCATCACCGCCCATGAACGGGGCCTTGATGCCCTTCTCCTTCGCCTGCTTGGCCACCAGGTTGACAATGTTGTAGTAGTCGGGCAGGTAGACGAGATCTGGCTTGGCGGCAGCGACCTTGGACAGGATGGCCGAGAAGTCGCTGTCCTTCGAAGTGTAGGTCTCCTTACCGACGACCTTGCCGCCTCCAGCCGTAAAGGCCTTCTCGAAGAACTCGGCCAGACCCTTGACGTAGTCGTTGGCCTGGTCGAGCATGATGAACGCTGTCTTCGCCTTGAGCGTGCCGAGGGCGAAC
>CAZXXV010000229.1:0-7257 GCA_964644725.1 uncultured bacterium | reverse complement strand
GATCGTGCGCCGGGCCATGGCACGCTCCCACTTCTTCTCGTAGTTCTCATCGAAGACCAGCGCCTCGTCGGCCGGGACGATCTCCCAGGCCCCGGCCTTGATCTCGGCCTCGAGCTGGCCGGGGGCCCAGCCGGCATAGCCGAGGGCAAAGAGGCTTCGACGCGGGCCGGTCCCGGCACCGATGGCCTGCAGGATCTCGGGCTGCACCGTGATGGCGATTCCGTTCTTGACAACGTGGGTGCCCTCGGTCGCGTAATCGGTCGTATGCAGGATGAAGCCCCGCGCCGGCTCCACCGGGCCTCCATAGTGCACGCGGATATCCCCGTTCACCCCCTTGCCTTCCATCCCAAGCCGGTCCAGCAGAATGGAAAGGGACGCCTCCCCTATCGGCCTGTTCACGATGAGACCCATCGCCCCGCCTGCGTCGTGCTGGACCATGTAAACGACAGTGCGGATGAATCGCGGGTCCCGTAGCTCATCCGTCGCAACCAGGAACTGACCGGTGAGGCCGGCGGGCTCGGCGGCAACGGCAGCTCCCTGCCTCGAGCTTCCACCCGTCTGGACAGATCCCAGCGCCAGCAGCCCCGCGATGACAGTGAGACTTACGAAAACGCCCCATCTGCGGGTGCCCCAATGCGGGAGAGAGAAGGCAGGACGAAACGGACCAAAGATAGACATTGGTCGCAAACCCTCGGCCTCGAACATTCCTGGCTTGCACGCCAGTGTATACCAGTTATCCGGCAATTCCCACGCATTTCTGTCGGCCTTGGGCGAGCATTCGCTTGACACGGACTGGCAGCCCTGAGTAGTCTCTAGCACCATCCTCTCGTTCGAAGGGGTCTCGATTCGATCCGATCACCCGTGCATAAAGGGGAAAACACATGAAGCGACGGGATTTCTTGAAGGCAGCAGGGGTAATGGCAGCGGGCACCGCCCTGGGTGCCCAGGTGAAAGGCGCTGCCGGGGCGGCGAAACCCGAGCAGCTCGTGGTGATGACCTGGGGTGGCCTCTGGGGAGACTCGGTGCGGAAAGGAGTGGACGCCGCCTTCGAGAAGGCCACGGGGATCAAGGTCGTCCAGGACCGGGGATCCAGCCCGGTGGAGCGCATCACCAAGCTGAAGGTGAACCTGGGGAACCAGATCTTCGACCTGGTGCAACTGCACGACGGACTCTTTCCGCTGGCGGTCAAGCAGGGGGTTCTGGAGCCGATCAACAAGAAGTCGTCCCACCTGACCAACCTGAAGGATGTCTATCCGGAGTTCATTCACGAGCACTGGATCGTCCAGATCTTCTCGGCCCTGGGGATCATCTACAACACGAAGCTGGTGAAAAAGCCGCCCGTCGGCTTCGCCGACCTATGGTCCGAGGAATTCAAGGGCCGCAT
This sequence comes from uncultured bacterium, assembly GCA_964644725.1. Lineage (GTDB taxonomy): Bacteria > Methylomirabilota > Methylomirabilia > Methylomirabilales > 2-02-FULL-66-22 > 2-02-FULL-66-22. The sequence goes on along the minus strand of CAZXXV010000229.1, from coordinate 5,873 downwards.
CGTCCTGCCTGAGGTGTCCCATTCCATCGGCACCTACATCATTCCGATAGGCGCCATGGCCCAGGGGAAGGATCCGAAGGACGCCGAGGCAGGCTTCGAGATGCTGAAGCGGATGGTGGCCCTTCGCCCCATCTGGGCCAAGGACACCGATACCATCATGAACAGCCTCAAGAACGAGGAGGCGGTTGTCGGCCTCCTGTACAAGTCGCAGACGTACACGGTCCTGGGGTGGGGCGCACCGGTCGCTTGGGTCTACCCGAAGGAAGGCGCGATCTCCATCACCTGGGGGACCGGCATCGCCAAGAACACCAAGAACCTGGAATGGGCCGAGCGGTATCTGAACCTCACGCTGGACGCGGAGGCCCAAACGCACTTCACCCACGCCTTCAACTATCCCGGCTCCAACCGGAAAATGATCGACCTGCTGCCGCCTGAACTCCAGCAGCGCGCCCGCTTCAGCCCGGAGGAGCTCAAGCGCCTGGTTCAGTTGGACCACGGCTTCATGAGCGACAAGCGCGCAGAGTGGACGGAGCGGTGGAACCGGGTGGTGGCGGGCGGCTAGTGTGCTGTCCTACGGATTCGTGGCATAACTCGGTCCCGGCGACAGCCCGGCGGGGCCGGCCCACCACGGCGACCGGACCAGGCCCAACGCAGGCGTTGGGCACCCCCCATCGCACGGTCCGGCACCTTGGGCTGCCCCCGGGACCTTCACTTCTGTAAGGAACTCCGGAGACAGTGCACTAGTGGCAGACAGCCCCAGGGAGTGCGAAGACCCGTAGGATGGCGCGACCCGTTCGGCTGCATCTCTCCTGGCGGCGCAACGGCGATGGACTCGACGTTGCGTTCGCCGTCAATCGCCTGCTGGCTCACGGCCGTTCTGTCTGGTGGTGCCTGAAACCTTCGGGGACGGCAGAGCCTGGCGACTACCTCGTTGAAGGACCACCGAGTCTGGCAGAGCACCTGACGGCGCTCGGCCTGTCAACAGACCGCTGGGCCAGCCGTGTGCCCCGGGGTGCCTGCCCGCTCGAAACTCCACGCGTTTCCCTCCTGGCTGGACATGCTTCGGCCTACCCCTACTTCGCCTACTACGCCCTCTGCCTCACCAGGCTGGGCCTGACTTACGACCCGGTCGGCGGCGGCGAGATCGCCGGAGGGGCACTCACTGGCGCGAACCTTTTCATCCTGCCCGGCGGCTTCGCAATCTGGGGCCTCGATAAGTCGGAGGCAGCACCGGGGGCCGATGCTGCCCTTCGAGCATTCCTGGAAAGGGGCGGTGCCTGCATCGGCTCGTGCGGCGGGGCGTACTATCTGTCCGCAGGTCGTCCCGCGTGGACGGGGACCGCCTGGGCGCGACCCCGCTACACCCACGAGTACCTCCAGAGTGGAACCGGCATCGTCTCCCTGAGACTTGCAGACCACCTGCTGGCGCTGGGCTGCCCTGCCACCGTGGAGATGCCCTATTACCATGGTCCCATCTACGACGACGTGGGACCGGAACTGGAAGTCGCGGCGGTCTTCCACAGCCTGTGTTTGCCTGGGCGCCTCGCGATCGACAACCCGCTGGAAGCCCGTCGGTTCAGACGCGAGATGGCGGGTCGTCCAGCGATCCTTCGAGCGCAAGGACCCCGGGGCCGCGCCATCCTCTTCTCGCCCCACCCCGAGATGGGAGATCTCGTGAGGAAGTACATGGCTCTGGACGGGTACGTGCGCCGATACCTTCCGATCCGGGGACGGCGCACGATAGAGGAAACACTCCTGGCCTATCGTCCCCTGGACTCCCCCGCCTTCCGCCTGGTTCTGAACGCTACCCACGCCCTGATGATGACGACGCCAGGTCGTCGCCAACCCGGCCTAGCGGAACCTCTGAGAGTTCCGACGCATCTCGGGCGCTCGCTATCGAGCCTCCGGTCGTTCCAGGAGGGGGCGGGTAGGCTCTTGGCCTCTCTCATGCGCCCTCGTTCCGCAGGGCACGGGGCCGTGGTGCGGACCGTCGCAGAGGATCTGGCCGAACGTCTCGTCCCGGCGGCGGACAAGCTGGGGATGGCCCTCCGCCTGCTGAGTCGGAGGCCCAGCACCGAAGGGTGGCGGATCCTGAACGCGTGGAACCACCTGGCCAGGCAGGCCATCGACACCCTGGCGCATGGCCTCTCATCCAGGCGCTCCGTGGCCGAGAGACTGATGCACGTGGACCTGGCCATCTGTTTGTGGGACGCCTGGCGACGCCTGATCGAGGCCGAACTCCAGCTCGCTCCCGTGAGGTCCCGACAATGACCGGAGCCTTCGCGGAGGCGGATGTCGTTCTCCGTGGCGTGACCAAGACCTTCGGGCCGGTCATTGCTGTTGACGACCTCACGCTGGAGATCCCCCGCGGCATCTTCCTGTCCCTCCTGGGCCCCAGCGGCTGCGGCAAGACCACCACGCTGCGTCTTATCGCCGGCTTCGAGCAACCCTCACAAGGCGACATCTTCATCCGGGGCCAGCGGGTGAACCTGGTCCCGGCGTATCGCCGTGACTTCAGCATGGTGTTCCAGAACTTCGCCCTCTTCCCCCACATGACGGTGGCGAACAACGTGGCGTTCGGATTGCGGATGCGACGGCTCCCGCGTGACGAAAGGGAAGCCCGGGTCCGCGAGACGCTGGCGCTGGTTCACCTGGCGGGATTCGAGGATCGGTACCCTCGGCAACTGTCCGGGGGCCAGCAGCAACGCGTGGCCCTGGCCCGGGCTATCGTCGTCCGCCCCGCCGTCCTGCTCCTCGACGAGCCCCTGGGATCGTTGGACAAGAAGCTGCGGGAGGAAATGCAGGTCGAACTCCGCCAGCTCCAGCGGGAGATCGGGATCACCACGGCCTTCGTGACCCACGACCAAGAAGAGGCGCTGACGCTATCAGACCGGGTTGCCATCATGAACGGGGGGAAGATCGAGCAGATAGGCACCCCTCGGGAACTGTACGAGCGTCCTGCGACGGATTTCGTGGCCAACTTCCTTGGGGTGAGCAACATCTTCGACGGGCGGGTGGCGGGCCGGGATGGGGAAGACGCACTGATCACGATCGGGCCCATCCAGGTCCGCGTGCCCTGGGAGGCAGGACTGGAGATGGGTGGTCCTATCCGGGTGGCTGTTCGGCCCGAGAAGATCCGGCTGGGCCCCCACGATGAGAAGGAGGGCCTCCCGGCTCGCGTTCGTCACATCGTCTACCTGGGAGCGACCACGCACTTCTACCTGGAGGGGCCCGAGGGTCAGTCACTGGTGGTGCACGTCCAGAATATCTCTCCGGACACCGCCCCGTGGACACCCGGGGACGAGGTCTCCTGTCACCTGGAGCCGAAGAGTGTCTTCGTCCTCAGGAAAGGGTAAGCGTACCGTGGAGTGGGTGGGGTGCTTCACCCGGAACCGGTGGGCCTGGGCCCTCGTCCTGCCGCCGCTCCTCTTCTTCCTGGCATTCTTCGTGGGGCCCCTCCTGTACCTCTTCTTCGTCAGTCTGCACGTAGAGTCCCAGACGGAGTTGTACGGCAACCGCCTCACGCTGGACAACTACCTGCGGGTGGCCGGGGATCCGTTCTACCTTTTGATCATTCGACGCACGCTTACGGCAGGGCTCGCCGTCTCGGGCCTCAGCCTCCTGATCGGGTATCCCGTGGCCCTGACCATGGTGCGGATGCCCGCGTCCCGGCGCAGCGTGTTTCTCATGGTCCTCCTGTTCCCGCTGATGGTGAGCAACGTGATCCGCGCCTACGGCTGGATTGCCATCCTGGGCCGACGCGGCGTGGTCAATAACCTGCTGCGGGACGGCGGCCTCATCCAGGCGCCGCTTCCCTTGCTGTACTCGGTGGAAACGGTGGTGGTGGGCCTGCTCACCATCCTGCTGCCATACATGATCATCTGCCTGGTGAATGCCCTCCTCACCGTGGATCGGACCCTGGAAGAGGCGGCGCAGGCCCTGGGCGCGGGCCCCCTGCGGACCTTCTTGCACGTGACGCTCCCGCTCAGCACGCCGGGAATCGCCTCCGGCCTCCTGCTCGTTTTTCTTCTCACGTTGAGCGCATATGTCACCGTGCAACTCCTGGGGGGGCCGCAGAGCAAGATGCTGGTCGGTCTGGTGTACGATGCGGTGATGACCTTCATCTGGCCTCGGGCTGCGGCCCTGGCCTTCATCCTCCTGGGCATCTCGCTGGGAGTGACCACGCTCATGCTGAAGGGGCTCCGGCCGCAGCGGGTGCAGGGGCAAGGCTGATGCGAAAGGGATCCTGGGCCCTCCGGATGGTAGACCTGCTGGCCCTCTTGATCATCCTGGGGCCTATCGCGATCGTGGTGCTGGTCTCGTTCAGTCCCAGCGACTTCTTCGCCTTCCCGCCGCGCGGCCTCTCCCTCCGCTGGTTTCGCGAATTCTTCAACCTCCCCAGCATGCGGGGCGCCTACCTGCTGAGCCTGGAGGTCGCCCTGGCCGCTTCCATCCTCGCGACGGTCCTGGGCACGCTGGCCTCCCTCTTCCTGGCTCGGCGGCGTGGGGCAGTGGTGGGCGTGCTGAACGCCCTGTTTCTCTCCCCCCTGGTCTTTCCCACGATCATCATCGGCGTGGCGCTCCTCTTGTTCTTCCGCCGCGTCGGCATGCCCATCCTGCCAGGCCTCGTCCTGGCCCACGTCCTCATCGGGACGCCCTACTGCATCCGGTCGGTCCTCACCAGCCTCCAGGCCTTCGACGTCTCCCTGGAAGAGGCCGGACAGAGCCTCGGGGCCAGTCCGGTCCGGACGTTCTTCCTGATCACGCTGCCGCTGATACGACCTGGTCTTTTGTGCGGATGGCTCTTCGCCTTCATCGTCTCCTTCGGCGAACTCAACACAGCCCTGTTCTTGACGGGGCCGGGCGTCACCACCCTTCCCATCGAGATCTTCGCCTACCTCCAGTTCCAGGGGAGCCAGCTGGTCATCGCCGCCGCCTCTACCCTCCAGATCTGCCTGGTCATCGTCCTGGTGCTCACAATTGAGCGGCTGGTCGGCCTCAGCGGCATCGTGCGGTGAGGCCGCTCCTGTACGTCCCATCCAGGGCCCCGAGCGCGATTCTTGCCCAGGCAGCGGCGGACAAGAAAAGTCAATAACGTCGCGACGTCCCCTTCTCCACAGATGGATGCCCGTGATCCCCGCTGGAGCACCCACTGATCCCTGGGCAGCGCGGGGACGGCCCAGAATTGCAACCACGACCTCGCAGATTCAAGCAGTTAGAGAGCAAATGGTGTCCGGTACTTTTTTCGAGTCGTTTGGGATTCCCGAGCCGGTTCCCCGGATGATGTGTCCCCTGACTCCTCTGACGTCTGCGGTTGATTCGTTTCTTCGGATCAGAGTTGATCCGTTTGGGCCTAGTATGGATGGCGACGGCGATGTCCCCCACCGGAGATTGCGCATCCGGGCTCTACTGCGGATGTACCGCGGAGCGGGGAGCACGCGTGGGCGACATGTTGACATGGCGCCTACTATCAGATATGACCTGTGCCGTGTGGCAGGCAGACGCGTTGGGGGCCTCGGAGCGAAATCGGTGAATATCCACGAGTTCGTTGTGAAATGGAAGAAGGCAGACCTGAAGGAGCGGTCTGCCGCCCAGGAGCACTTCATCGACCTGTGCCGCGTGGTCGGGCATCCGACCCCGGCCGAGGCCGATCCCATTGGCGCGACGTTCTGCTTCGAGAAGGGAGCGGCGAAACACGGTGGCGGCGAAGGGTTTGCGGACGTCTGGAAAAAGGGCTTTTTCGGCTGGGAGTACAAGGGGAAGCACAAGGACCTGGATGCCGCGTACGACCAACTGCTGCGCTACAAGGACGCCCTGGAGAATCCGCCGCTCCTCGTCACCTGTGACCTCGAGCGATTCGTGGTCCGCACCAA
>CAZXXV010000228.1:0-7264 GCA_964644725.1 uncultured bacterium | reverse complement strand
TCGGCTGAGGGACTCCGAATGGCCAACCGGTCCGTTGCTCCAGGTGTGCCTTGCGTTCCCGGCGCACCCTGGGGTAGCATACGAGAGGCAGCAATTCCCGTGTGGTTAGCCGCCGGCCGTCGACTCCGGTGCACGGAGGTTCTCGTCCATGCCCAGGGGGAAGAGGGGACTAGGGGGAAGCCGGAATCGGGACGGCGCCGCAGAGGCGAGCCCCCCGAGTAAGAAGCGCGCCCCGCGCCTACCCGTTCCGCAGGACGCCAGCCTGTACCTGAACCGCGAGTTGAGCCTCCTTGCCTTCTTCCGCCGGGTGCTTGAGGAGGCACAGGACGAGCGCAATCCGCTCCTCGAGCGGGTCAAGTTTCTCTCCATCGTCGGGTCGAACCTTGCCGAATTCTTCATGGTGCGCGTCGCCGGGCTGAAGCAGCAGGTGGAGGCCGGCGTCATCGAGCTGTCCAACGATGGGCTGACCCCGTCGGAACAACTGCAGGTGATCCGACAGATGGCCCTTGAGCTGATGCAGGACGCCCGCCGGTGCCTGCACCATCTCCTGCCCCACTTGGCCGACGCCGGCATCCACATCCTTGACTACCAGGCCCTGACCGGTGAGCAGCGCACCGCTGCCAACGAATACTTCGAGCAGGTGATTTTCCCCGTCCTCACGCCTCTGGCTTTTGATCCGGGTCGACCCTTTCCTCACATCTCCAACATGAGCCTGAACCTCGCCGTTCTCATCCGCGATCAGTTCGGCCTCGAACGCTTCGCGAGGGTCAAGGTTCCCAACACCCTGCCGCGGCTGCTGCCCATCAAGACGCCGGGCGACGCGCTGGACGGCACGGGTGGGGCGGCGCCCGTGACCTTGGTCTGGCTGGAACAGGTGATCGCCGCGAACCTGCACCGCCTCTTTCCGGGCATGGAGGTGGTCGAGGCCCACCCGTTCCGGGTGACCCGGGATGCCGAGATGGCCATCCAAGAGATGGAGGCCGAAGACCTCCTGGAGACGATCGAGCGGAGCGTGTGGGAGCGGCGCTTCGGTTCTGTCGTCCGTGTCACGATGGACCCCGGCATGCCGCCCAACATCCGGGACATCCTCATCGAGAACCTGGAGATCGGCCCGAACGACATCTACACGGTCGACCCGCCGCTGGGTAGCAGCAATCTGATGGCGCTGCACGCGCTCGACCGACGCGGCCTGAAGGACGCGCCCTTCCTGCCCGCCATCCCCCCGGCGTTGGCGGAGGAGAGCGACATCTTCGCCGCCATTCGGCGGCAGGACATCCTGTTGCACCACCCCTACGATTCCTTCGCGCCGGTGGTGGACTTCCTGCGGGCGGCGGCCCGCGATCCCAACGTCCTGGCCATCAAGCAAACGCTGTATCGGGTCGGCCGCAACTCGCCCGTGGTCGAGGCGTTGCTCGAGGCCGTGGGCAATGACAAGCAGGTCGCGGTCCTGGTGGAGCTCAAAGCCCGCTTCGACGAGGAGAGCAACATCGAGTGGGCGAAGTCCCTGGAAAGCGAGGGCGTGCATGTCGTCTATGGGCTCCTGGGGCTGAAGACCCACTCCAAGGTCGCCCTCGTGGTCCGGAAGGAAGGCGACGGCATCCGCCGGTACGTCCACCTCTCGACCGGCAACTACAATCCCGTGACCGCCCAGGTGTACACCGACATCGGCCTGCTCACCTGCGACGAGGCCATCGGCGCGGACGCGTCGGATCTCTTCAACTACCTGACCGGGTATTCGGCCAAGCGGGACTACCGGAAATTCCTGGTGGCGCCCTTCACCCTCCGGGCCGGCCTCCAGGCCCTGATCGAGCGGGAGATCGACCGCGCGCGGCAGGGGGAGGCGGGCCACCTGATCTTCAAGCTGAACCATTTGGTGGACAAGCAGATGATCCAGTTGCTGTACCGGGCCTCCCAGGCCGGCGTGAAGGTGGATCTGTTGGTCAGGGGCATCTGCTGCCTGCGGCCGGGCGCGGAGGGTCTGAGCGAGAACATCCGGGTGATCAGCATCGTGGGGCGCTTCCTCGAGCACAGTCGGATGCTCTACTTCCGGAACGGCGGGAACGAGGAGATCTACGTGGGCAGCGCGGATCTGATGCCCCGCAACCTGGATCGGCGTGTGGAGATCCTGTTCCCCATCCAGGACCCAGGGCTCGTCCGCTACCTGCGCGATCACATCCTGGCAATGCAGTTGGCGGACACGGTGAAGGCCCGGCAGCTACGCGCCGACGGGACGTACGAGCGGGTGAAGCCGGCCCCGGCGGAGTCCCCGCTGGACAGCCAGCAATGGCTGATCGATCACCGCGTGCAGGCCGTCGTGGACCAGGGCTGAGCATCGCGACCGGCCTCGCCTCCCCGTCGTGGCGGGCGGGTGAGGCAGGAGGTTGCTTGCAACGGGAGGAGCGAGCGTGAGTCTGAAGCTCTATTTCCTGCGCCATGGCCAGGCGGGAACCCGGCAGGACTGGCACGGGGACGATTCCGAGCGGCCGCTCACCGTCGAGGGAAAGAAACGGATGCAGCGCGAGGCGGCCGCCATCCGGACGCTGGACCTGCCCCTCGATGTCATCATCAGCAGCCCTCTCGTGCGCGCCGCCCAGACGGCCGAGATCGTGGCCAAAGCCCGGGGCTCGTCCGCCCGACTGGTGACGGATGGCCGCCTCGCGCCGGGCTTCGGGCCGAAACACCTGGCAGCGATCGTGGCGGAGCACCGTGGCGCCGGGGGGCTGATGCTGGTGGGGCACGAGCCGGATTTCAGCGAGACCATCAGCCAGGTGACGGGCGGGGGGCGGCTCGCGATGAAGAAGGGCGCCCTGGCCTATGTGGAGGTGGAGGATCCTGCCTCTCTGAAAGGAACGCTGGTGTGGCTCATTCCACCCAAGGTGCTGGAACGGTAATGGCGCGGGCGAGGCCCGTGGGCGCAGGGAGGCTGCGAGCGTCTCAATGGCGACGGAAATCGAAGCCAAGTTCGTGATCCCTGATCCCAGGGTTTCCCGGCGGCTGAAGCTTCTGAGGCGGCTGGGGGGGTTCACCCTGGGGGAGCGGACGGTCTCCCGCGTCCTGGACACCTATCTCGACACGAAGGACCGGTCGCTCGTGGCTGCCGGCCTGGCATGCCGGGTGCGCCGACAGGGCGACGGGCGGCTCCTCCTGACCGTCAAGGAGATGGGTGCCGCATCGGGGGCTGTCCACCGGCGCGAGGAACTGGAACTCCTCCTTCCGGCTGGCGAGTTCGATTCGAAACGGGTGGTCGCGGCCCGCGCGTGGCCCGAGAGTCCGGTGCGGACTCGAGTGCTCCAGGTCGTTGGCAGGAAGCGTTTGGTCCGCCTCGCCACCATCCGGCAACGCCGCATGGTTCGTCCCGTGGCCCAGGACGGGCACACGGTGGCTCTCCTGAGCCTGGATGACGTGCAGGTGCGGGCGGGTGGCGCCGTGGAGTGCTTCTCCGGGGTCGAGGTCGAGCTGACAGGCCTCGGAGGTGATGGGGACCTGAAACGGCTGGCAACCTGTTTGGACCAGGAGTGGGGTCTGCGCCCTGATGTGCGCTCCAAGCTGGAGCGGGCCTTGGCGCTGGTCGACGCCAGCCCCAGGGCCCCTGCGTCGCGGAAAGGGCTTCGCATCGTTCCGGCGGACTCCATGGCGGAGGCAGCACGCAAGGTCCTCCGCGCCCAGCTGGATCGGATGGTCAGGCACGAGCGCGGCACCCGGGATGGTCGCGACATCGAGGAGCTGCACGACATGCGCGTGGCCGCCCGGCGGATGCGGGCGGCCCTGCGGGTGTTCCGCCCGTACCTGGACACGACGGCGTACAAGCCGTTCCGCAAAACGCTCCGGCGCACGGGGCGCACCCTCGGGACGGTACGCGATCTCGACGTGTTCCGGGAGAAGGCGCAGCGGTATCTCGACGCCTTGCCCGACGAGCGGCGATCCGAGCTGGACTCATTGCTGGCCGCGTGGCAGATGAGACATGACGCAGCCCGCCAGGGGATGCTCACCCTCCTGGACAGCCAGGCGTATGCGCAGTTCAAGAATGAGTTCGGCCGCTTCCTCGCGACCCCTGGGGCGGGTGCACCGCAGGCGCCCTCAGAGGGCACCGCACCGCTCCCGCATCGCGTGCGCGAGGCCGTTCCACCGCTGGTGGTCGCCAGCTATGCCGCCGTCCGCGCCTACGAGGGCCGGGTGGAAGGGACGGACACGCCCCTCCCGCGATTACATCAACTTCGGATCGCGAGCAAGGGTCTGCGCTACTCTCTCGAGTTCTTCCGCGAGATCCTGCCGGCCGAGGTGGAGTCCCTCATCGACCGGATCAAGGAATTGCAGGAGCACCTGGGGAATCTCCAGGATGCCGTCGTTACGTGCGGCATCCTGCGGGACTTCCTGACCTGGGGGACGTGGGGGCACGACCGGACCAAGGCCATGGCGGCCACGGGTGTCATCGTCGCGCCCGGCGTCGCGACGTACCTTTCCGTGCGGCAAGTCGAGTTACGACAGTTGGTGGAGGGGTTTCCGGCGGTCTGGAAGAAGGTGTCTGACGAGGATTTCCGACGGCAGGTGTTCGCCGTGGTGGCCAGGTTGTAGCGCGCGCTGCCTCGAGTGCGCGAGAGTCAAGCAAGGAGGCACCTGAGGCATGGCCAAGTACATCGGTATCCTCACGGCAGGGGGCGACAGCCCCGGCTTGAACGCAGCGATTCGCGGGGTGGGCAAAGCGGCGCTCGGCTCCTATGGCATGCAGTTCATTGGCTTCCGTGACGGTTTCCGCGGATTCATGGAGAACCGCATGATGGAGCTTGACAACAGCACGTTGTCGGGAATCCTGACTCTGGGCGGCACCATCCTCGGCACCAGCCGCGACAAACCGCACCGCATGTCCGTCGGCGGCAAGTTGCTCGACATGACCGATGTCATGGCGGACAACTATCACAAGCACAATCTGGATGTGCTGGTGTGCCTGGGCGGTGCCGGCACGCAAAAGAATGCGTATCGCCTGGCCCAGAAGGGGCTGAACATCATCACGTTGCCGAAGACCATTGACAATGATGTGGTGCTGACCGACGTCACCGTCGGCTTTGACACAGCGCTCAGCATTGCGACGGAAGCCATCGACCGACTGCACAGCACGGCGCACAGTCACCACCGCATCATCGTCGTCGAGCTCATGGGCAACAAGGTTGGCTGGTTGGCGCTGGGCGCGGGCATCGCCGGCGGCGCCGACGTGATCCTCATTCCAGAGATTCCGTACGACGTGGAGAGCATCGCCGATGCCATCCGCCGCCGCAGCCACAGTGGCAAACGATTCAGCATCGTTGCCGTGGCCGAAGGCGCAATCTCGAAACAAGAATCGGAAGCGTTGCGGGCCGCGGAGCAAAAAGTCGCCAAGGCACGATCAGGGGCCGCCGAAGCCAAGGCCGAAGCCGAACTGGAGCAACTGGAGGCGCAGCATGCCGGCAACACGATGAGACTGGCAAAGCAACTGGAAGGTCTGACCAGCCTCGAGTCGCGCGTCACAATCCTTGGCTATGTGCAGCGCGGCGGCACCCCATCCGCGGCGGATCGGTTGCTCGCCACTCGCCTCGGCACCGCCTGTGCCGACCTCATCCACAAGGGCCAATACGGCGTGATGGTGGCGGCGCGCAAAGAAGACACCAAGCCCGTGCCGCTCGAAGACGTCGCTGGAAAACTGAAGTCGGTCCCACTCGATCATCCGTGGGTCGCCGCTGCGCGCCGTGTTGGAACCTGCATGGGGGATTAACCGGCAGGCCCTGGATACCTACCGCCCGCCGGAATCCATTGCCGCATAGCCATCTGAACAAGCTCCGGCAGCCCCATCCCTTGTCGCGAGCACAGCGGTGTCTTGCAGCATCAGGGTATTGGCGTGTTCGCCGATTCCCGCCCTGAAAGCAACCTGTGGGCCGGGACTTCCCGGGATCTCAGCCCGCGACCCCCATCTGGTTTCCCCCTCGACGGTGTCTTTCCCTCTGCTGTGGGTCCGGTCCCCCGGCACCTCGCCCAGCACCAATGGGCCTCGTTCCGGTGCTAAATCCCTTTGCATCCGTGGCCTGTTTGGCTATACTCCGGAATCGGCGGCCCTTCAGGCCCGGCCCCAGCAACGTGCCGCATCGTTCCCTCCCAGAGGAGCCGACATCATGGCAAAGCGCTCCAATAAAGCCAGTGTCGAGGCCGCCCCTGACGTCGTGAGGAAGCCACCGATGGACAAGAAGGTGATGATGGATCTCCTCTACCAGATGCTGCTCATCCGCCGCTTCGAGGAAAAGGCAGCCGAGATGTACGCCCAGGGGAAGATCGGAGGGTTCCTGCACCTGGATGTCGGCATGGAGGCATCCTGCGTGGGGGCCATCTCCGTCCTGCGTCCGGATGACTACGTGATCGCCGGCTACCGGGAGCATGGCCACGCCCTGGCCAAAGGCAGCGACGCCCGGAAGGCCATGGCCGAACTCTTCGGGCGCATCGACGGCCTCTGCAAGGGCAAGGGCGGCTCCATGCACTTCTTCGACAAGCAGCGTAACTTCCTGGGAGGGACCGGGATCGTCGGGGGTCAACTGCCCATCGGGACCGGTGTCGGCTTTGCCATCAATTACCAGGGGGGCGATCAGGTCTGCCTGTGCTTCTTCGGCGATGGGTCGGTCGCCCAGGGCGTCTTCCACGAGTCGCTGAACATGGCGGCGCTCTGGAAGCTGCCGGTGATCTACATCTGCGAGAACAACCTGTACGCCATGGGGACCGCGCTGAGCCGGACCCAGGCGGTCACTGACATCTACAAGAAGGCGGACGCCTACGGTATCCCCGGCCAGCAGGTGGACGGGATGGATGTCCTGGCCGTGCGCGAGGCGGCGGGGAAGGCTGTGGAACGCGCCCGCCGCGAGAAGACTCCGACCCTCATCGAGACCCGCACCTACCGGTTTCGCGGCCATTCCATGCGGGACCCGGCCGCGGCCGTCTATCGGACCAGGGAAGAGGTGGACGAGTGGAAGAAGTCGGATCCCATCGTCCTGCTGTGGGATCGGATGAGCAGCGAGGGGATCATCACCGACGCCGAGTACAAGGAGATGGACACGGAGATCTCCCAAGTCATCGAGGAGGCGGTTCGCTTCGCAGACGCCTCGCCGGAGCCGCCCATAGAGGAGCTCCTCACCGACGTCTATGTGTAGGAGAGCCGAGGGTGGAGAGCCGCGAGCCGAGACCCGGCCCAATTCCGAAATCCGCAATCCGCAATCCGAAATGAGGCGAGAGCCGGTATGGCCATCATCACATA
>CAZXXV010000227.1:0-7265 GCA_964644725.1 uncultured bacterium | reverse complement strand
CGCGACTGCCCTTCAGCGAGAAGAAGTTCCAGAAAGAGATCGGCGCCCCGGCGCTGTTCGGCGAGAAGGGCTTCACCACGTTGGAGCGATTGTGGGCCCGCCCCACGCTCGAGATCAACGGCCTGTACAGCGGGTTCATCGGGGAGGGCGCCAAGACGGTGCTGCCGGGCCGGGCCATGGCCAAGGTCAGCATGCGGCTGGTCCCCAACCAGGATCCCGCAAAGATCGCCCGCCTCTTCACCCAGCACGTGAAGCGGATCTTCCCCAAGACCGTCCGGCTGAAGATGACGGAGATTTCCGGTCGTGGCACGCCCTGGCTGGCCCCCACGGATCATCCGGCCATGCAGGCCCTGGCGCGGGCCATCCAGAAGGGCTTCGGCAAGAAACCGGTGTTCACCCGCACCGGGGGCACCATCCCGGTCGTGGCGACATTCACCCGGCTCCTCAAGGCGCCCAGCCTGCTCATGGGCATCGGGCTCCCGGACGAGAACGCCCACGCCCCCAACGAGAAGCTGGACCTGGACAACCTGCATCACGGGATGCTCTCGGCCGCCCACCTGTGGCTGGAGCTGGCCGAGACCAAGTTCAGGTGACCACCGGGGGGGAGGAGGATGACTATCCGGCTCACCTTCTCCCCCGACCTTTGGTCGAGGAGAAAGGCAGTCGCGTTTCGAGGGTCGGCGCCGCTGCGGCGGGAAGGCGCAAGGGTCGCCCAAACTGCGTACCTCAGGGTCGGCCATAGGGAACCACTGAGTTGAGTCTGTGAACGCACACTACCGTTGCGTGACTGGCCCGTGACATATCACGTAGGTATCCGGCCTTCCAGCTTCGCTTCCCTCAAACGAAAAGCCTTGAGTTGCCACAGGGCAAGGTCTTTGCTAGTCTTCGGACTGCGCGAATCCCCCGGCTACTATCTTTCTGGTGGTGTGGAGTGGCAATCACTTCATACGTGTACTTGTTGACGCTGAACGATCGGAAGCGGCATGAGCACGTTACCGAACGGGGCAGAGTTGCTCGGTTCACGGTGCAGTATGAAACGTTCATTGATGGGGAGTGGCGGCCTGTCGTCCGGTACGATACGGCCCACGGGTTTCCCCACATAGACCGGGTCTTTCCGGGTGGCCGCGTTGAGAAAATCCCCCTTTTGGTCCAGGACCTTGCGGATGCCCTGACGCTTGCCGATGACGACATTGACGAAAACTGGGCTCGGTACAAGGGGCAGTTTCTGAAAGGGTGGCGACAATGACCGAACAAGAACTGTTCACAAAGAATCTCCGGCTGTCCAGAGAATTTGATCTCTACCTCCTGGAGCATCCGGAGGTGGCGAAGAAGATTCCGGGGAATGCTTTGATCGTTCTTCTCCCGGAGGAGGATGCGGATCTCTGCCGGAAAAATAGGGAAATGGCGCTGGCGCGCCGTGGCGCGGGACAACCGATAGTGTATGTGAGCCTCGGAAGGTTGGCACCACCGAAGTCCCGCCTGAGTAGCGCCCAGATTGAAGTGGCAGCCTGAAGGTGGGGTGATAGGTGAGGTGATAAGGTGATGAACGCAATTGCTTTGGGGGATGCCGCCCGTCGACCCCCGGGGGTCAACTCCTCAGGAGAGCCGCGAGCCGCGCGACCGGAGCATGCCTCGGTTCAAGCACGATTGTCAAGCCGAATCCGACAACAGGAGGCGGTGGTGGTGGGGAGGACGGGGTGGCCGAGGGGGGCGACGGAGGCAAGCGAATCCAGTGACCCAAGTTGGGTCGTACCGGTGAGCGGCCCGCCGCATTGCACCTCTGGCAAAATTTTCCTAGTGCCGCAGGCGGGGATCCAAGGTGTCGCGCAGGCCGTCGCCGAAGAGGTTAAAGCCGACGACGACCACCATGATGGCCAGGCCGGGGATAGTGGCCACGTGGGGGGCGACCATGAGGTAGCTCCGGGCGTTGGAGAGCATAGCACCCCACTCGGGAGTCTGCGGCTGGACACCGAGCCCCAGGAAGCTGAGTCCAGAGTCCGTCGAGAGCACCGTGGGCATCGGCAAGGTGGACTGGACGATGATGGGGGCCAGACAGTTGGGCAGGAGGTGACGAAACATTACCCGGCCACTGCCACCAACGCCGTTCGCGCATCACGTCTTTGCAATGCGCATGCCTCGACTCAGTGGTGTTTCATCACTCGCTGGAAGCCACTCTTCGGATGATCTGATCGATTTCCGGGACCCTCTTCGCAACGGCATACTGCCATCGTCCGTAGGTCCCATCCGCGTTGACCGCGGCTACCCATCGCTCCGCCGCCGCCCGCTTCACCTCCTCCAAGGGGTCGAATCCCTTCGTCTCAAGGATCACATGCTGGGGGGGAGTACC
The DNA here is from genome assembly GCA_964644725.1 of uncultured bacterium. Lineage (GTDB taxonomy): Bacteria > Methylomirabilota > Methylomirabilia > Methylomirabilales > 2-02-FULL-66-22 > 2-02-FULL-66-22. The sequence goes on along the minus strand of CAZXXV010000227.1, from coordinate 4,918 downwards.
GCGCAGCCGAATGAGGAAGTCCGGCATATAGTCGTGCATCTGCCCATTGTGCAGATACGCAATGGCGAAACCGAGCCCCGCGTTCTTCACGAACGCTTCGACAGCCGGATGTTTGTCAATCCGGTACGCCGCCGACTGCTCCCACTGTTTGGTGTCTGCGACGACGTAGTTCACGTGGCTCCGATTCACTTCACGAACTTCCCGGGTCGTCCAGAAATCCACGTCGGCCGTCGAGCCCGGGCCCCGGCTCGACTCATACCGCGGAACTTCGGGGGCTTCGCCCTCCGAAGTATCAGGGCCGATTGCGCTGAGCAGTCGCTCTACAACCCATCCGTAGTAAGGCGCGAGAAAGAGGTCCTTGATGTTGGCCGGAGGCTGGACGCGAACCTTACGCTCCAGGTACGTCGCGACGATCCTCGCCAGTTGCGGGAAAAGCACGTGCGCCGGTATCTCGCATTGACCTTGTCCAAGATACTCGCGCGTCAGCGTGCGGGCCAGATCGAAGATCAACTCCTGCAGCCGGCGCTTGGATCGGAACTCCGCCAACGTGACGTCGTCCGAGCGGCCAGGGCCGCTAAGACAGGGCCGCCCCTGGTTGCTGATGTGGAGCGCTTTGACCTCAACCTCCGGCGGGATGCGGTCGGGCTCCAGCGGTACGGAGGGCGCCTTATCCCAGTCAACCACGACACGGTTGCGAATCGCCTGGGTGTAGCCCTCCACGCGTGGAAACCGAATCCCGAATTGTGATTTCCCCGGGATGGCGTGGACATGGTAGCGCTTCACGGGTGGCGGAGAGGGACCCGGCGGGCTCGCCTTGAACGGAATCACCTCGAACGGCACCCCGAAGACCTTCGCAACCTCTTCGGTGAATCGATCGTCTTCGCGGACTTCGTAGTTGACCCGCCTCAAGCCGCGGCCGACCACCTGCTCACACAACAGTTGCGACATGAATGGTCGCAGACCGATGATGTGGGTAACCGTGTTACAGTCCCACCCCTCGGTGAGCATGCCCACACTGACGATGCACCGCACGTCCCGTCCGGGTGGGTGCAGCGGCCGCCCCATCTCCGCCGCAAGCTCCTCGAAACCCGCCGGATACAGCGGCCTCCCCTGCCGGTCCATCGGCCATGCCGTCTTGCCGACGGTGTCGAGGGTCAGCCGCATCCAGCGCGCTTCATCGCTCTTCGCCTCGCCCGTGTCCGTCTCCTCCACGACTTTCGAGTCAACCCGGATCGTGTTGATGCTGCCGTTGCGATTCCTGAAGCCTTCCAGCTTTGCAGACGGGATGCCCGTCGGCGCCTTGTCGTCCGCAAGCCACTCGTAGATCACCCGGGCGATCTGGGTGTTCTTGCAGACGAGGATGAAGACGGGCGGACGCGTCGTCATGCCGGCCGCAGTCCAGTCATCGCGTTCCTTCTCCCACTGCCCTCCCAGCATCGCGATGGGGTGGTGCGCGTACTTCAGGATCGCCTCCGGTTTCGGGGCAGCCTTCTTCCCGCCGCGCTCGGAAGGCGTCAGTTGGGGCAGAATCCATTGCCAGATGTTGAAGTAACCCGGAATCGCAGCCCCCGTCGTGTCGCGGATGGCCAGTTGGGGGATCTTCACCAATCCGGACTCGATCGCGTCAATCAAACCGAAGTCGCTAACCACCCAGGGAAAAGGCCGATTCGTCTCCTGGCCGACGCGTCCGAGGAAGTACGGCGTCGCCGACAGGTCCACGCAGAAGTTGATGCCTCGCAGCTTGTGGATGCGGTCCAATCCGTCAATCCATACAGTCGCCTCTTTGAAGAAGACGTCCGCCTGCTCCTCCTCCCCAAACAGGTCTTCCTCGTCCTCGTCTTTCTCCTCGCGCTTGATCCGGTACGCGTGGTGCGCCTCGTCGTTCATCACAAGGACGTTCTGCTTCCCGCCGACCTCCCGACCCAGCACCCGATTCACCAGCGAGGTGTCACTCTCCACGTATCGAACGGATTCCACCGTGACTTTCTGGAGGGCACCATGTTTGTCTCGCTGCTCTTCCAGCACGGTCAGGAGCCCTGCCGCAACTTGCCGTCCCAGGTCTTCTTGCCTGAGATACCGCGTCCCCCTGGCCGTCGTGGTTTTCGCGCCGATCGTGATGGTCTCCCGCGAACGGACGGCCACGCCGGCCTTCGTCACCTTGGCACTGACGCCGCCAGTTTGGATCGCCTGCGGCTCAAACACATGCCAGTTCGTGACGAGCACCCGCCCCTGGGTCAGGAGCGACATGAGATGTGGCGGAACCAGATCCCGGGTACGGTAAAGGCTGGCCTCCCCCTCCTCCGGCTTTAGCTCGCGCAAGCGATCCCGGATGGTCACATTGGGGCAGACGATCAGGACAACATCCGAGAACCGCCCGTCGCTCCGGTCGTTGACCTTGTTAAGGATACTCCAGGCGGCCACCATCCCCATGACCGTCGTCGTCCCGCTGCCCGTAGCCATCTTGCAGGCGTACCGGGGAAAGCCGGTATATCCCTGCGCCCTCTTGTCTTCACTGACCTCCTCCCGGGGTATCTCGATGCCCTGACGGAAATCCGAGCGTGCCTCCACCAAAAACACAAGTGTTTCAGCGGCCTCCAACTGGGCAAAGAAGAGCCGCTTCTCCCTCCCGTCGCGACGCCACCACTGGAGAAGCTCAAGCGTAGTCCGGGTCGCTCCCGGATATCCCTGCTCGCCCCATGCTTTGACCTGAGTCCGAATGCGGTTGACGAGCTTCAGTTCGATCGCCGTCCCGACCCCATCCCCTCCGTACGTCTCGGGGCTGACCTTCGGATCGCGATAGAAATACATCGCCGGTCGGCGTCCGGGTTTCTTTTCAGGAGCCTCCCCCTCGATGATATGCCAGTGCTCCTGAGGCTCCTCGAACGGCGAATTGATGATTGGCTGAGGAACTTCGCAGCCGCTCATAGTCGAAACGCCCTCTGGATCGCGTCCAGCTTCTCGACCACCTCCGGGTGAATCTCCTCCGGTTTCATGATTCCCGCAATCTCGTGGTAGCGGGTATACGGGATCCCGTGCAGTCCGGCAGCTTCGAGCGCCGGCGGAATCAACTGGGTGCGGGCTTTCGTTCCGACCAAGTACGGGTAGTCTGCAAGTGGATCTTTCAGAAAGGCCGGTGGATAGTTCTGCTCGAAGTGTTTCCGAAGGTCCTCCACGTGGGTCGCTGCCGCGCTCTCCCCAACGACTCGCGCCACATACCGCGCGAGCGCGTCAGGGTGGAGGAGATAGCTCTCGATCTCGTAACGCCTCCATCTCGCCCGCTGAAGCCCATGGCCTGTAATCTGAGTAGATTGGATGTCCGCATGCGCATCGCCGTCAATCAGCTCCAGGCCAGGCAGGTCCTCCCGCACAAGGCGGAGAGCCTCATAGTGATCTCGCGCGGGAATCCCCGCTGCACCCTGCCGAGGCTGGGCCACGGTCTTCTTCCAGAAAAGGCGCCTTGTCAGGATATCGGAGGCTGGATGGTTGAGAATCCGTGCCCACTCTCGGAGGATCTCCAGATCCGTGTAGTCCTCCAAGTACAGGACGCCCGACGCGTCCATCGCCAGCATGATGTCCTCGTTCGACAAAGCTGCGAGGGACTTGACGAGTGCTCGTCGCTCCTCTGTGGAAGCCAACATCCGTGGCTCGTTCAGCATGATGCACAACTCGTTGGGCTCCACCGAGTTGATGATCACTTCCGAGTGGGTGGCGATGATGAGTTGCGAGTCCTGCTTGGCCGCAACTGACCGCAACTCACCGTAGATGGCATCCTGAAGGATCACGTGCAAGTGCGCATCCGGCTCATCCAAGAGCAGCACCGAGGCTGGTCGGGTATACAGGAAGGTCAGCAGCATGAGCACTTGCTGGAACCTGCTGCCGGCAATGGCAATATCCAGACGCGGGCCTTCGGGGTCAGCCCGGTACTCGGCGATGATGTCGGCCCCGGTTGCATCCGGAGGGATCAACTCATAACCAAAGAGTCGCCGAATTGAGTCCTGCAATACTCCCCACACCGCTGATTGATGGGCCTCAACCAGCAGATTGCGGATGATATCCCCGGGCTTTCCTTGCCCCAGCAGTTGGTCCTGCTTTGGCCGCTGATATACCGGCTCATCCGTGCTGAGCCCGGTCATCGGCGGCACATAGACCGTCCTCAGGTCCGCCCGGCGAACCGTCGCAGGATCCACGCTCGCCTTCGGCCGGACGTAAACCTGCTCCGTGCTGTCCGCGATGATTTCTACTGGAACGGTCCATCCTTCACTGCTACGAATCTCGATTTCGATGGAGCCGGAATACTGGCGCTCGGTCCACAGGAGGTCGAATGCGCGGAGAGGCACAGCAGAGAATGCCTGCCGCGCGATCGGCGCTTTGGTGTACGCGCCGCCATGCTTATGGTAGTCGTTGAGTTGCTTCCAGCGGTTCAGGGCCAGCCCCCATGCGGCGACCGCCTGCAACATGGTTGTCTTGCCGGTATTGTTCGGCCCAGCAAGAACGATGTGGCCCGGCAGATCGAATGTCACCTCGCTGAACCGCTTGAAGCGCCGGATGGTGACCTGCTGGATCATTTGCCGGCCCCCTTCAGCTTCTTCACCACCAGCAGCTCATTGCCCCGATCGTCAATAACCTTCACCGCGATCTGTCCGTGCTCACCAGCCTCGAACGGCGCGCTCATCGTCCCGGATAGATGCTCCCATACGCTCTCTTCATACAGGCCCTTCAGGGCCTTGCGCAGATTGTCCCATGCGCCGGTTCGCGGAAAGAAGGCCTGGCAGACGTGGAAGCAGAGGTCATTGTAGTTTGTGTCTAGGAACCATGCTGGCACATCATTGCCGGATCGGTGCTCCACCTCCATGCTGACCGGATCGAACACGTCAAAACCGAGCAATTCGACTTGATACTTCTCCCCCTCTCCCCTCGT
>CAZXXV010000226.1:0-7271 GCA_964644725.1 uncultured bacterium | reverse complement strand
GTCCCGTGTGTCCAGTCGCCGAACATGAGTGTGGGGGTGAATGTCCTGTACGGGATCCTGGCCCAGGTCGCGCGGTCGCTGGGGGACGGGTATGACGTCGAGGTGATCGAAGCCCACCATCATTTCAAGAAGGACTCCCCTAGCGGCACCGCGGAGAAGATGGCACAGGTCCTGGCCGAGGCCCTGGGGCGCGACCTGCGCAAGGTGGGCGTGTACGGGCGCCACGGGATGGTGGGGGAGCGTCCGAAGGAAGAGATCGCGGTCCACGCTATCCGGGCCGGCGACATCGTGGGAGAGCACACGATCCTCTTCGGTGGAATGGGCGAGCGGATCGAGATCACGCACCGGGCCCATAGCCGGGATAATTTTGCCTTTGGCGCCCTGCGGGCCGCTCGCTGGGTCGTGGGGAAATCTCCCGGTCTCTACGATATGCTCGATGTGCTGGGGCTGAAGAAGTAGCCGGTACACTACTGGGGCCGGGGGTCGGGGGCCAGGGGCCGGCGAACGACTGGCAATCAGGCGATCTGACAACTTGGCAATCCGGCAACCGGTTCTTCCCTGGTTGCCTGATTGCCGTCTTTTGATTGGCTGTCGCTGTCGGATATCCCTGTCGGCATTTCAGAGAGGAATAGGCATGGGTGAGTACACGCAGGCGAAGCGACTTCAGGCACTCCCGCCGTACCTGTTCGCCGAGATGGATCGAATGAAGCAGGAGCAGGTGAAGAAGGGAGTGGACATCATCAGCCTGGGGATCGGGGACCCGGACCTGCCGACGCCCCCGCACATCATCCAGGCCCTGGCCAAGGCCGCGGCCGATCCGGCGAACCACCAGTACCCCTCCTACGAGGGCATGTTGGCCTTCCGGAAGGCGGCCGCCGACTGGTACCGCTCTCGGTTCGGCGTGGCGCTCGACCCGGCGACGGAAGTCCTGAGCTTGATCGGCTCCAAGGAGGGGATCGGCCATTTCGCGCTGGCCTTCGTGAACCCGGGCGATGTGGTCTTGGTCCCCGATCCGGCGTACCCCGTGTACCAGGCGGGCACGCTCTTTGCCGGGGGCGAGGTGTACCCGATGCCCCTCACGCGGGCCCGCGGCTTCCTCCCCGACCTGGATGCCATTCCAGGCGAGGTCCTGAAGCGGGCGAAGATTCTCTGGCTAAACTATCCCAACAACCCCACGGGCGCGGTCGCGCCGCGGGAGTTCTTGGCCAAGGCTGTCGAATTCGCGCATAGGCACCGGCTGATCCTGGCTCACGATGCGCCCTATTCCGAGATGGCCTATGACGGTTACCGCCCCGAGAGCATCCTGAACGTCCCGGGCGCCAAGGAGGTTGCGGTCGAGTTCCACTCGGTCTCCAAGACGTACAACATGACCGGATGGCGCCTGGGATTCGCCGTGGGGAACGCCGGCATCCTAGCCGGCCTGGGACGGATCAAGACGAACATGGATTCCGGTGTGTTCCAGGCGGTGCAATATGCCGGCATCGCCGCCCTGACCGGACCCCAGCAGTGCGTTGCCGACAACTGCCGGATCTACCAGGAGCGGCGAGACGTCCTGGTTCAGGCGCTCCGGGAGGTGGGATTCGACGTCGAGGCCCCGAAGGCGACGTTCTACCTCTGGGTGCCGGTGCCGAAGGGGTTCACCTCCAAGAACTTCAGCATCGAGATCCTGGCGAAGGCCGGCGTGGTGGTGACGCCCGGGAGTGGGTTCGGCGCGGCCGGGGAAGGCTATGTGCGCGCCACCTTCACGGTCAGCGTGGACCGCATCCGCGAGGCGGTCGAACGGATTCGCAAGCTGGGGATCCGCGGCTCCTGACGAAAAAGCCGTGAGGAGTAAGGGGTGAGGCGTGAGGCGAGGAACGGTTCCCCCCCTCACCCCTTACGCTTTACGCCTCACGAGGAAGACCCGTTTCCTCACATCCAATGCCTGATCGAATCTTGCTGCAGGGCATCCAGTTCCACGGGCACCACGGCGTGCACGAGGAAGAGCGAAAGCTCGGCCAGCGCTTCCTCGTGGACGTGGAGCTCCTTCTGGACCTGCGGGAGGCCGGTCGACGGGACGACCTCGCCGCCAGCGTGGATTACGAGCGGGTGCACGCCCTCGTCGTGGAGATAGGAACGCGGGAGCAGTTCAGGCTGCTGGAGACCCTGGCGGCGCGGATCGCATCGGCCGTCCTGGAGCAGTTTCAAGTCCAGCAAGTCACGGTCCGGGCCACGAAGCCTTCGCCCCCGCTTCCCGCCGTCGTTGGCGGCGTGTCCGTGGAGATCACACGCCCGTGAGGGTCCAGGCGTTCATTGGGGTCGGCTCCAACCTGGGAGATCGCCTGGCGCACTGCCGGGCGGCCCTGGACCGGCTCGGCCTCCTGCCCGGTACCGCTCTCGCGCGAGTCTCCCCTATCTTCGAGTCAGAGCCCCAGGAGGGCGTCGAGGGCGGCCTCTTCCTGAACGCGGTGGCGGAGATTGCTACGAGCCTGGCTCCCCGCCGGCTCCTCGGCGGCCTGCAGGAGATCGAGGTGGCGCTGGGTCGCGCCGCGGATCATCTGCCGGGGACCGCACGAACGATGGACCTGGACCTCCTGCTGTATGGCGATACCGTCATCCGCGAGCCCGACCTCACCGTCCCCCACCCTCGCATGGCGGAGCGCCGGTTCGTGCTGCTTCCCCTGGCCGCCCTAGCGCCCACGCTTTGCCATCCCGTCCTGCAGGCGACGGTGGCCGAGTTGCTCCGACGGCTGGGCCCGGAGGCGCCACTCCTCGCCTCGGGGGTACGGCGATGAAAGAGATCCCGGCACCGCCCCGCTACATCGTGGTGGAGGGCCCCATCGGCGTGGGGAAGACGAGCCTGGTGGGCCTCTTGTCCGAGCGCCTGGGGGCGCGCAAGCTCCTGGAGGTGGCGGAGGACAACCCGTTCCTCCCGCACTTCTACAAGGATCCCCGGCGCTACGCCTTCCAGGCCCAGCTCTGGTTCCTCCTGAACCGGTTTCGCCAGCAGCAGGAACTGGCCCAGTTCGACCTGTTCCGCCAGACGCTGATAGCCGATTACTTGTTTGCCAAGGACAAGATCTTCGCCTATCTCACGCTGGAGGATCACGAGCTGGCCCTGTACGAGCGGGTACACGCGCTGCTCCAGGTGCGGGTGCCCACGCCGGACCTGGTGATCTTCCTCCAGGCCGGCACCGAGGCGCTCCTCCAGCGGCTCGCCATCCGGGGCAAGGCCTACGAGCGGGAGATCGACCGCAAGTACCTGGGGGACCTGAACGAGGCGTACACGCATTTCTTCTTCCATTACACGGCGTCGCCGCTTCTGGTGGTGAACACCAGCGACATCGATTTCGTCAACCGCAGGGAGGACTTCGAGGACCTGATCAAGAAGATCAGCGAGACCCGCGCGGGGATGCATTACTACGTACCGCTTGGATCCCGCAGGTAAAACGTCTGGGACCGAGACGGCAGAAACGCAAGGCAATTAGGCAGTCGGGCGATCTGGCGATCTGGAAACATGAAAACCCTGATTGCCCAGTTGCCAAGTCGCCTGATTGCCGAGCGGCAGCGCGGCCTGCCGGCTTGGAGGCACCGGAGCCCATAGGGGACCGGGAGCCCGGAGAGGGCCAGCAGGAGGGTGTGCCGGGGTCATTGGCCTTCCGGATCGGTCCGGGAGGCTTTTGCGTTTTTTTTGGCTTTTTGAGTGGGTGAGAGGGGAGAGAAGATCCCACTCAAGGGCAACCGCAGATTTCGCAGATACGCAGATTGGGGGAGCGTGGCGCGGGAGAGGAAGGTCATGGAGATCATTCAGGATCCAGGGGAGATGCAGCGATTGGCGGGGGAGTATCGCCACGCGGGGAAGTCCCTCGGCCTCGTGCCAACCATGGGGGCGCTGCACGAGGGACACCTCAGCCTGATCCGGCGATGCCGGGCGGATGACGATGTGGTGATCATGAGCCTGTTCGTGAACCCGGCCCAGTTCAATCGCCGGGACGATCTGGACCGCTACCCGCGCGACCTGGAAGGGGATAGCCGCTTGGCCCGCGCGGCCGGCGTGGACATCATTTTCGCTCCGACCGCGGTAGGCATGTACCCGAAAGGGTACATGACCTACGTCACCGTGGAGCAGCTCACGGAACGATGGGAGGGCGCCTCGCGCCCCGGCCACTTCCGCGGCGTGGCCACGGTCTGCACCAAGCTGTTCACCATCTGTCGTCCCCACCGGGCGTATTTCGGCCAGAAGGACTACCAGCAATCGCTGGTGGTTCGGCGCCTGGCGGCCGATCTCAATCTCGACCTCGAGATCGTGGTGCTGCCCACGGTTCGCGAGGCGGATGGGCTGGCCTTGAGTTCCCGCAACGTGTTGCTCGGACCCGAGGAGCGGCGGCAGGCCAGGGTGCTCTCCCGGGCGCTCTTCCATGCCCAGGAGGACGTCCGGTCTGGCGAGCGGGATGCGGGGCTCCTGGCGGCCGCCATCGAGGCGCACATCAAGAGCGCGCCGCTGGCCGTCCTCGACTATGTCGGGGTGTGCGATCCCGAGACGCTGGAGCCGCTGGATGAGATCAAAGGGAAGGCGGTGGCCGTGGTGGCCGCCAGCTTCGGCTCGACCCGTCTCATTGACAACGCGATCCTCAAGCCGTAGACGGCGGCTCGCGGTGGGGGGCTATGGTGACAGCGATGACCAAGCGAGAGCGTGTGAACGCGGCCCTGGCGGGCCGGCCGGTGGACCGCATCCCGATCAGCTTCTGGAAGCACTTCCCGGATCTCGACCTGGATCCGAAGGCCCTAGCCGAGGCGCTGATCGCCTTTCACAAGCGCTATGACCTGGACTTCATCAAGGTCATGCCCAACGGCGTCTATTGCGTGGAGGACTGGGGATGCGAGACCGCGTACGACGGCGGGTCCACCGACGCCCGAACGTGCGTCCGCCACGCCGTGCGGCGGATCGAGGACTGGAGCCAACTCCGTCCTCTCGACCCGTCCGCACCGGCCCTCAGTCGTGAGCTCCGGTGCCTGAAGGCAGTGTGTGTGGGGAAAGGCGACGATGCGCCCGTCCTGCAGACGATCTTTTCCCCGTTCACCGTGGCCCGGAAGGTGGCAGGCCCGAAACTGGTGCAGGAGACGATGCAGAAGGAGCCGGCGCGCCTGCACGCCGCGCTCGACGTGATCAGCGCCACGGTTGAAGCGTACGTCGGGGCGTGCCTCGATGCGGGAGCGAATGGCATCTTCTTCGCCACTCAAGCGGCGACGCCGGAGGTCTTGACGTGGGAAGAGCACCGGACCTTCGTCGAGCCGCATGATCTCCGCGTCTTCATGGCCACGAAGAGGAAGGGAGCGATCATCCTGCTGCACCTGCACGGCGATCACCCGTATCTTGCCCGTCTTGCAACGACCTATCCCGTGGACGCCCTCAACTGGCACGACCGGCGCACAGCACCGTCTCTCGGCGAAGCGAAGGCTCAGGTCTCTCAGTGCCTGGTTGGCGGCCTGGACGAACGGGGCTCGATGATTACGGCGACGCCGAACGAGGTGCGCGCGCAGGTTCGGGACGCCGTCGCGCAGTGTAACGGGCGACGCATGATCGTGGGGCCGGGCTGCGTGGTTGATCTCTGGGTGCCCGAGGCCAATCTGGCTGCGGCACGCCAGGCGGTCGAAGAGCTGCCTGGTCCGTGAGGAGCCGCTGGCGAGCCGATTCCTGCGTCTCTCCGTACCGCACCCATCCGAGGCTCTTGGCAAGCTCAGTCCTCGTCTTCCCGATGTGAAGGCGCTGCACGATCCCGCCCCACCGCACGAAGTGACCCGGTGAGAAGCCTAACCCCAAACCAAAATTCTCAACCGCCAAGGAAACCCAGCGCCGGCGCTGGGTACCCGGAACGTCACGGGGAGGCAATCAGGCGACCCGGCGATTTGGCAATCAGGCGTCCCCAGTTGCCGGGTACCCCCTGGGTGTGCCCAATTGCCAGATTGCCATGTAATTGTGGCGACCTTGGCGCACCAATCCGCTCGGGCAGCCCTGGTACAAGTTCTTGGAGTTTTGGGAAGTGTGGGGCGATTCTGGCAGGCGGTTCTGAAGACTCATACTTTCGGGCAGCCGCCCTGTGGAGATCGTGGATTCTAGCCCATCCTGACGCACGCTATGGCGAGAATCCGGGGCATCCGGAGCCAGTCGCGGATTGACGTAGGGAACCCACGCCGGGGCATCCGCGGTGGGAGTGGGAAGAGTAGGAGGAGGGGGAAGGGAGTCGGACTCGCAGACTACTCCCGTACGATGAGACGGAGGGGTGACGATGCCTACGCCGGCTCCGCCAGCAAGAGAGCCAGGGTTAGCGACGTGGACCAGCCGAGGGCGGTAAAGCGCAGGCCGTGTCGGATGGGTTCCCCGAATGTCTGCCTGTATGGCGGGTCCATCCAGAGGACCTCGCCCTCCGCTGTGACCGGGCCGCTCGGAGGGAACAGGGTCACCTCCAGCACCGTGCCCGGAGGAAGCGCCTGGGAGAGGCGGAGCAACAGCCCCCCGCGACTCATGTCTCCCGTCCGCCCCTGGAGCGGTGGGCCTGCTTCACCCCTGGGCCGACACGTGACGGCGAGGTCTGCCGGCAGACGCACCCCGGCTCGCCGCTCCCGTCGCTGGGAGAGGAAGAGGTCGCGGAGGGCCAGGAGCTGGTCCGGGGCGAGGTGGGTGAAAGCCAGCCCATGGATGACGCCTCCCTCCCCTGGGGGCCCCCCGCCCTCCGGTGGCTCCACCTCCCAGACCACCTGCGCCTCCACCTCGATGGCACCGCAGTCCGTCTGGAAGCGGACCTGGAGCGGGGTCGGGGCCGAGAGGCGCCTGTCTAGCTCCACACAGGCGCCCCCCTCGCTCAGGTTGTGGGTCCAGCCAACCCCGGTCCAGGTGGGCGTGGGAGCTTTCGGCGCGTGCAGGAGCGGGAGCTGAATCGGGGTGCGCGGGAACCGTCGGCGCTTCGACCCGTCGGGCATACGATGGCCTCCTAGACGGTTCAGGATACGACGGCTGGCGTCAACTTCGCAAGGATGATCTCACGGATCTAGCGTCCAGACAGCGGGCCATGGCGTAGCCGATTCCCATCCCCCCCAGGACAGGCACCCGTCAGAGATCGCCCAGCGAACCCACCTCATCCGCCTCCAGGCGCAGGGAATCCTCCAGGGCCAAGCGCATGGCCTCCATGTCGTCAACCACCAGGAGGCGGCGGAAGCGGGGCGAGGGCGGTTCACTCATCTCAGAGTGTGTGAAAATATCGGTGAATCAGCGCCGTTCGGCTGAGCTCACGACG
>CAZXXV010000225.1:0-7283 GCA_964644725.1 uncultured bacterium | reverse complement strand
CAGAGTCGGTGACCATGGTGATCGCGACATCCGAAGCCTGGGCCACGGCCTTGGGAGAGGCCCCCCAGACCGCTCCTGCGGCCATCAGGCCCTTGGCCTTTTCCGCGGTCCGGTTCCACACCGTCAGGGGGTGCCCGGCATCCAGGAGCCGCCGTGACATGGGTTGTCCCATCAGGCCGAGTCCGATGAAGCCAATGCGTTGCATGGATCCTCCGTGCGTATTCAAGCAGTCAGCCGTCAGCTGCCAGCGATCAGCCGGGCAAAAACGCCCGGCCCCTTGATGGGGCCGGGCGGGGCGATGAGATACTATCGAAAGCTACTTGTTACTTGGTGATGAAGCTCACCGGCATCACGGTGCGGGGCGGCACCGGCTTTTCCTTGGTCATGAGCCACTTGGCGTGGAGCGCCCCGGTCTTGCCAATGTCGTAGGGAGGCAGGGCGATGGTCATGGCCAGTTCCCCCTTCTCCACCGCCTCGCGCACGTCCCTGAAGGTCCACGCCGGCTAGCGCCTGTACCCCGCCGTATCGCTTGCTCACGCCGTGCAGAGTCAGAAGCGGTTCAGCCACGGATCAGTCCCAACAGTGGAAGGGCGTGGGTCGCGGGCATGCCAGAACGATCGAGCGCCTCGGCACGTTCTGAGATCGATGGGTTTCCCCCTGGGCGCGGATTATGTTCATAGAGGGCGTTGCTCTGTCAAGGTGTGGACCTTCCGGGACCTTGACGAGGCTTCGGCGTAAATGGTATCGTTCAGGCGTTGGATCGATCACCCGGAGCAACCCCAATGCGCACGCCTCACGAGACACAGTGATCCTGATGGTACGTATCAGCCGCCTTTTCCCTGCGCGGGTCGTGCCGCAGGATGATGCACGATTCACCTGCTCGTTCCGACCTGCCAGTCCTGTCAGGAGGTACATCCCATGACGAAAACGTTGGACCTCGCAGGCATCATTCCGGCGGTCTGCCTGCCCATGACAGCGGACGAGCGGGTCGATGAGGCCGCGCTTCGGAAATACATCCGGTGGGTGGCCGGCCACGGGATCAAAGCAGTAGCCGTGAATGCAGACACGGGGGAGGGGCCCTGGCTGTACCCGGAGGAGCGGGCTCGGGTCATCGAGATCTGGGCCCAGGAGCTCAACGGGAAGATCCCCATCATCGCCGGTCTCTCGGCCAGCTTTACGCATCAAGCTATTGCGTTGGCAAAGCAGGCTCAGAATGCCGGCGCGGACGGGCTCCTCGTCTTCCCGATCAACGCCTATCTTGGCCAGCCCTGTCCCTTCGAGATCCCGTTCGGGTATCACAAGGCCCTAGCCGAGGAAACGGGCATGCCCATGGTGATGTTCCAGATCCAGCCGGCCATGGGGGGCATCAACTACACCGACGACATGTTCGCCAAGCTCCTCGAGATCCCCCAGATCGTGGCCATCAAGGAGGCGTCCTTCGATTGCCATCGGTTCATCGATACTGTCCGGATCCTGCGTCAGGCGCCGAGGCGCATCACGATCCTGACCGGGAACGACGATTTCATCTTCGAGTCGTTCGTCCTCGGGGCAGACGGCGGCCTTTTGGGCTTTGCCACGCTGGCCATCGAGGAACAGGTTCGCATGCTGAATCTGGTGAAGCAGGGCGACATCCTGAAGGCCCAGGAGATCTGGAACGTGATCGGCCCGCTCGAGGCGCTCATCTTCTCCCCGCCGCTCCGCGACTACCGGCCCCGGATCAAAGAGGCGCTCACCATGCTGGGCATTATTCCTCGGGCGACGATCCGGAAGCCGTTCTTCCCCATCAGCGAGGCGGAGCGGGCGCGGGTTCGCCAGGCCCTGCAGCGAGCGAAGCTGTTATGAGCCCGTGTCCCCCGTTCTCTCAGTCTTCATGGAAGGGGATGCCCTGGCCTTGGAGTATCAGCGAGGGTTGAAGAGGCGGAGCGGGCGCTCTTGTTCGTGCCGTGGGGGGCAGTTGGCCGGGGAGTAATGCCAGGGACCCACTATCTGGCCGGCCGCCACAGGACGACGGATGCGATCACTTCCGGAGGACAAGAAGACGGTCATCTCGCCGGTCAGTTCACACTACCAGTCCTTTCCGGATGTCGTCCTCACCAGGACCGGCAAGCTGATCTGCGTGTACCGAGAGGCAGATACTCACGTGGCTTCCGTGACTCGATTGCTCCTCCGGACCAGCAACGACTTCGGACTCACCTGGTCGGAGCCGCGGGAATTGGCCGGGGCATCGATTTCCCAGAATGGATATACCTACAATTGTCCTCGGGTCGTGCAGCTCCGGGACGGGCGCATTCTCATCAACTGCGACCGGCTCGTGTATCCCGGGCGCACGTTGATCCATGAAAACGAGGCCGGCCATCGGATCGAACTCTGGGAGAGCGTCGATGACGGAGCGACATGGTCGCCCGGACGGGAACTGCCCGAGATCCCGGGCTTCGTGCCCGACCGTATCCTGGAACTCCCAGAGGGAACACTCTTGATGGGCACGCACCGACCATGCCCCGCTCCGCCTCACCAGCTCGAGCAACTGGTGTCCATCTCACGGGATCGGGGAGCCACGTGGCCCGAGTGTCATGTCACGGCGAGTGAAGAGGGGTATCATCTCTGCGAAGGGTCATTTGTCTCGCTGGACCCGGAGCTCCTGGCGTGCTTCTACCGCGAGAATTCCATGAAGAATCATCCGACGTTCGTGAATTTCTCGGATGACGGCGCCGAAACCTGGACATTCCTCGAGGAGATGCCATTCAAAGGCCATCGGCCCGTCGCCGGGATCACCAGAAGCGGAAAGCTCTTCATCACCTATCGGGATGTGGAACTGACCGGCGAGCCCGCCCCTCGTCTCCTTCACCCTGGCGCCCACGCCTGGCTCGGCGATCTGGAGGAACGCGACAAGGGGTCCGTCCTTGTTCTTGATCCTGATGACTCGGCTCGCCCGTTCGGAGACTGTGGATATACCGGCTGGGTCCAGCGAGAGGATGGAACGATCTTTGTGGTAAACTACCACAAAGGTGGCGGCGAGCAGCCATACGTCAAGGGGTACTGGATAACCGAGGGCGACTTCACCGGCCCTTCCTGAGAAGGGGGCAGGACTGCCCGGGTCGCCCATCCATGGATCCGGGAAAGGAGGCAGGCACATGAAACGCATGACACTCATGGCGACGGCGCTTCTCCTCATCAGCATCATGACCTTGGTGGGTATCGCGGAGGCGCAGAGGGCTCCCGTGACCCTCCGTGTCGTCTTCCCCGGCACCTCCGAGACGGAGAAGCAGGGGGCGGTCCGGCTCAAGCAACTCGCGGAGAGCAAGCTGCCGGGGATCAAGATCGAGATGATGTACATCGGGTGGCCGGACCTGGAGAAGAAGCTGTCGGTGATGCTGCCCGGCGGCGACATCCCGGAACTGGTACAGCAGCAGGAGGCGACCACCCTGGTCGCCATGGGCGCTCTGGAACCCTTGGATCCTTATCTGGCGCGCCCGGACAGCCCCCTGAAGAAGGAGCAGTTCTTCGAGGGAGTCTGGAATTACTCCCAGTACGACGGGAAGATGTTCACCATCCCGATCCGGGCCATCTCCTACGGTCTCATTGTGCGGGAAGACCTGCTGAACGAGGCCGGGATGAAGCTGACCGATCTGAAGACATGGGACGACATGAAGAAGGCGGCCAAGGCCATGACGAAGGGGAACGTCTATGGCTACGGCTATCCGCTCGGGTTGCCGCGCTTCGCCTGGCGCGAGGGTCCATACATCTCAGGGTACAGCAACAACTTTGACATCTCGGACACCAGCGAGGCCACCAAGCCCAAGTACCTGGAGATGCTGCGCCTCTTCAAGGACCTCCAGCCCTCCATGTCCCCGACGACCAAGGTGATGGGCCTGCGGGAGGCCTTTCAGGCCTGGGGGCTGGGCGACATCGCCATGATGCCCACCGGGGACTTCTTCGTGGCCAACCTGTACCCCATCAATCCGAAGATTCTGAAGGTCAGCCGCGTCGTTGCGTACCCCAAGGGGCCCTCGGCGACGAAGCCGTGGGCACCCGTAGCGAATGTCGGCTGGGCCATGTTCAAAGGCAGCAAGAACAAGGAAGAAGCCTGGAAGGCCCTGGCGTTCTTCACCAGCCTGGAGAACCTGACGGAAGAGTCGGCCATGCTGAACACGCCGGCGCGGCGGGACATCGACATGGCCAAGCTCTCCGCCGCGGCCGCCAAGTTTTATCCGGATGCGGTCGAGGACAACCGGCGGATCATCAATGACTTCGTGACCAACGCCCACTCCATCGGCGTGCCGATGCGCAAGATCCTGCGCCGGGAAGAGATGGAAGTTGCCTTCCAGAAGATCATGATCGAGATGCTGGACGGCAAGCTCACGCCCGAGCAAGCCTACGATCGGATCAAGGCTGAGATCGACAAGATCAAGCGCGGGTAGATCCGAGATTCAGGGGGCTCGGGCATGGCCCGAGCCCCCTGCCATCCGATAAGCCATGTCAGCCCTCTCACGCCTTAGGACGACGCTGTCCCGCTACCGCACCCCGTATCTCCTCCTGCTGCCCAGTGTGGCCTACCTGGTCAGCTTCACCATCTATCCGATCCTGAACGTGTTCTATCTCAGCGTGACGGATCTCCACCTGGTCAAGTCGCTCGTCCCGCATTTCATCGGGCTGAAGAACTACGTGGAGCTTATCCGGGACGATCCGGACTTCCGGCGCATCCTCCTGAACACGTTCATCTGGACCTTCGGAAGCACCGCCCTGCAGTTCTGCCTCGGCCTGGCCACCGGCCTGATCCTGAACGCCCGACTGCCCGCCCGGGGTTTCTGGCGAGGGATCATGCTGGTCCCCTGGGTCACGCCCATCGTCGTGGTGGGAATCATCTGGCGCTGGATCTACGATGGGAGCTACGGACTCCTGAACTACTACCTCAACGTTGTCGGCCTGCTGAACCGGTACGTCGTCTGGCTGGGTGAGGACGCCGCCGTCTGGCCGGCGATCCTGCTTGCGAGCCTGTGGAAGGGCTATCCCTACATGTGCCTGATGCTCCTGGCAGGCCTCCAGACGATCCCGCAGGACGTGTACGAGGCGGCGGATGTGGACGGCGCCAGCGGATTCAAGCGACTCTGGTACATCACACTGCCGCTGCTCAAGCCGGTTGCCGGCATCGTGACGCTGGTGGCGCTGGTCCTCACCTGGAACAACTTCCAGATGATCTGGGTCCTCACCGAGGGCGGGCCGGCCTACGCCACGAGCGTCCTGGCAACCTACGTCTACACGAAGGGGTTCGTCTTCTTCCAGCTCGGTTCGGGGGCAGCCGTGGCGACGCTCTCTATTCTGGTCATCCTGCTCGTCTGCATCATCTACGCCCGGATGCTGCGGCTGGAGGAGCGGGAGCCATGAGAAGAAGGCTCGTGCGCCGCGCGGGGCTGTACGGCGCCCTGCTCCTGGTTATGGCCTTCACGCTGTCGCCGTATGCCTGGTTGGTGGTCAGCTCGTTCAAGCCGTCCACCGAGATCTTCAGCCGGACGCCGAACTGGAGCCTGCACGGAGCCACGCTCAAGAATTATGTCTGGGCGCTGGGACCGACCGGCGGAAACCTCGGGATCTTCTTCTGGAACACGGTGCTCGCGGCCGGGGCCACGGCTCTCATCACGGCCCTGCTGGGCGCCATGGGCGGCTACGCCATGGCCCGGTATGCCTTCCCCGGGCGTCGAGTACTGGCGCTGGCGCTCCTCCTCTCGCCGATGTTCCAGGGGCCACCGGTCATGATCCCCTTCTACCGGATCCTCTCGACGCTCAAGCTGCTGAACACGATCCCGGGTCTGGTCCTGGTCTACATGTCGCTCACGCTGCCCATCTGCATCTGGCTCATGGCCGGGTTCTTCCGGAGCCTGCCGCGAGAACTGGAAGAGGCGGCGCTGGTGGACGGGTGCAGCCCGGTCAAGGCCTTCGCCTGGATTCTCTTGCCGCTGACCCTCCCCGGGCTCGCCGCCACCTCGCTCTATGCCTTCGTCGTCGCCTGGAACGATTATCAGTACGCGCTGATCCTCACCAGCTCCGAGCGGGCGAAGACGATCCAGCTGAGCCTGTCGGAATTGCTGACCTTCTTCGGCCAGACGAACTGGGGCGGCATCATGGCGAGCGGCGTGCTCACCACCCTCCCTGTCGTCCTGATCTTCATGGTGATCCAGCGGGTGTTGGTGCAAGGGATCACGGCGGGGGCGCTGAAGTCCTAAGAAGCTCGATGCGGCCCAGGCCAATCAGTTGACCTGAGACAGGTAGCGTGGCACCATCACGAGCCTTGGCGGCCATTTGCACTCCAGTGCTCTCAAGCGTGCGATAGTCCCATGATCGTCGCCGAACGAGGTTGAAAGGCGGGACCGGCGAATTTGGTGGTTGGTTCCGGACGTCGCAGGGGAAAGCACACACGGATTCCATGCGAGTCGCCAGGATCGTCGCGCCGCGAGAGATTCGGCTGGAAGACGCTCCCGTCCCTTCCCCGGACCGAGGCGAGGTCCTGGTCCGGATCAAGGCCGTAGGCTTGTGCGGATCGGATCTCCAATATTATGCCCAGGGAAGGATCGGTGACCACCACCTCGCTCCCGGCCACATCCTGGGCCACGAGGTCGCCGGCGTCGTGGAGGGCCTCGGGCCGGGCACAAATGGCCCTGCTCCCGGGACACCCGTGGTGGTGGACCCGGCCATCCCCTGTGGCGGCCACCTGCAGAGCAGGTGCCGGTATTGTGCCGCGGGGCATCCGAACCTGTGCCGCCGCCTGCGGTTCTTCGGCAGTCCGCCCACTCCCGGAGCCCTCCGCGAATACCTGACCCATCCGTCTCACCTCGTCCTTCCCCTTTCCCCTGGCTTGACATTCCCCGTAGGCGCGGTCAGCGAGGCGCTCGGCGTGGCGATCCACACCGTAGATCTCTCCCATCTCCGGGTTGGCGACTCCGTGGCAGTGTTCGGGTGCGGCCCCATCGGCCTTCTGATCGCCCAGGTAGCACACCTCGCCGGAGCGAGGCCGGTCCTCGTCTCGGAACCCCTGGCGCATCGGCGGGAAGCCGCATCCCTCTTTGGCGTGACCGCGGCGTTTGATCCGGGTCGGGATGATGTTGTGGCTGCGATTCGAGAGCGGACCGGGAGTGATGGGGTGGACGTCGCCTTCGAGGCGGCCGGGAGCGAAAGCGCCACCATGCAGGCGGTGGACGCGGTCCGGCCCGGGGGGACTCTCGTCCTCGTCGGATACTGGGAGGCGGACCAGGTCACCCTCCCTGGCATCCGAGCCATGCGCAAGGGCCTCA
>CAZXXV010000224.1:3875-7289 GCA_964644725.1 uncultured bacterium | reverse complement strand
ATCATCCAGATCCTCGAGAAGAAGGGCGTGCGCATCCACCTGGCCTCGCCCACGGGTCGGGCGGCCAAACGGATGGCCGAGGCCACAGGCCACGAGGCGCTGACGATCCACCGCCTGCTGGAGTGGAGTCCCACCCAAGCGGGGTTCCAGCGGAACGCGCAGCGGCCGCTCGAAACGGATCTGGTCATCGTGGACGAGGCGTCCATGATCGACATCGTCCTCATGAACGGCTTGCTCCGCGCCGTGCCCCTGATGGCCACGCTCGTCCTGGTGGGGGATGCGGATCAACTGGCGTCGGTGGGTCCGGGCACCGTCCTCAAGGACATCCTGGATTCCGGCCGGGTGCCGGCCGTGCGCCTGACCGAGATCTTTCGGCAGGCGGAGCAGAGCCGCATCGTCCTGAACGCCCACCGGGTGAACCGGGGGGAGTTCCCGGACCTCTCCCGGCCGCCTGCGGGTCAGGACAGCGACTTCCACTTCCTGCCGGAGGAGGAGCCGGAGCGCCTCCAACAGCTCATCGTGGAGTTGGCCTCACGCCGCCTTCCGGCGCGCTTTGGGTTCGATCCCATCGAAGATATCCAGGTGCTTACCCCCATGCACCGGGGCGTGGTCGGGGCGGCGCAACTGAATGCCGCGCTCCAGGCCGCCCTGAATCCCGCCCGCGCCGGCGCCTTGGAGGTCATGCGGGGCGGCCGGGTCTTCCGGGTGGGCGACCGGGTGATGCAGGTCCGGAATAACTACGACAAGGAGGTGTACAACGGCGACATCGGGCGGATCGCCCGGGTTGACCTGGAGGAGCAGGAGGTGGTCGTCCGCGTGGACGGTCGGCCTGTGACCTATGACTTCAGCGAGTTGGACGAGTTGGCGTTGGCGTACGCGGCCACCGTCCACAAGAGCCAGGGGAGCGAGTATCCGGCCGTCATCCTGCCTATGCACACCACGCACTACCTCATGCTCCAGCGCAACCTGCTGTACACCGCTGTGACCCGGGCGAAGCGCCTCCTGGTTCTGGTGGGAACGAAGAAGGCCCTGGCGATCGCCGTCAAGAACGACGCAACGCTGCGCCGTTGCTCGCGCCTGGCCGACCGGTTGGTCGGGTTTGCGGGACAAGGGTAAGAAACGCTTGACACCCGATAAACGGGCAGGGTATTCTAGTCGTCGGAAAGGAGGATAGTGCTATGCGCAAAGTGTGGATGGGACTTATGGCAGTTGCAATGTTACTGACGTTCTCGGCCTGCTCGGCCCGCACTCAGGCAGCCCTGCAAGAGGAGCAGAAGAACGGGGCGCACTTCGCCACGTGGAAACACATGGGCTATTCCGTCAATCGCGGAACGCCTGAGACGACCACGAAGCGGGACATCGAGAGGTCCCAGGGCGACCAGTGTCTGCCCAATCAGACCTGCAAGTGGTGGGGCGAAGTGGTCATGGTGCAGCCGATCCAGTAGCCGGCGGCATTTTTCTCCCACGCCCAATCCAGGGGGGAACCTGATCCAGGCTTCCCCCTTCGTCTTTGGGCAACCAACTCTTAACCCCTGATCACTCACTCCTGCTCAGGCCGTTCGCTCTTAGCCGCTGGCCGCCGGCAGGAGGACTGCCAATGACCAATTGACCGGACTCGCATTGGTCATTTGTCATTGGTCATTGGTTCGTTCGTCCTCCGGGCACTGCTCCCCGCTCGGCGAGGATGTGGAGCAGCCGGCGGCAGTCGTAGCCGTGGTGCCAGAGTAACGTCTCGACGGCCCGGCAGAGCAGCTCCAGGTACTTCCCGGTGTCATACGGGGTGTCGGGCGCCAGGAAGGGAATGGCCCGCACCCGGGCCTCGGCGTTCGGCGCGTCGGCGTCGCTGATGACGTAGCGCACCCGTTCCCCCGGGTGGACAGCCACACCACGGTCGGCCATCTGGCGGCTGGCCACGCCGATCTGGCTGTTCCCCTTGTACTCCCCCGCCTCCTTCGACACGGTGCGCTTGATGGTGAGGTCCTCCAGGCGCACCTGCCCCTCGCGCAGCCGCCAGGCGTACTCCACGAAGATCTCCAGCACCTCGGGGATGCGCGCCGCAAACCCGGTGAGATCGTCCGCCCGCGCCAGGACCTCCACCATGCGCTGCTGCGCCTCGGCGACGAGGGGCGGCGTGTCGGACCGGCGTAGGTCAATCCCTCGCAGCTTCAGCTCTCCGGAGCGGAAAGCCCCCAGGTACCGGTTGGCCACGGAGACCGCCGGCTTGACCCGCGAGGGCAGGAAGCTCACCCACTTGTAGATGCCCTCCAGGTTGATGTCGATCCCCACGGCCTCGCGGATGGCCCGGCAGAGGTCCAGAATCTCGGCCTCGGTCATCCCCGCCTTGACGATCCACATGGAGTCCACGATGGCGTGGAGGACGCGGAAGCCGCGTGATTCGACTAACGTGCGGGCGGTGAGCAGCTTCTCCCGGGCGTAGGCGGTCACCGTCTCGTGCGCCTCGATGCGCCCGAAGCGGGCGTTCTTGTACCCGAGGTAGCCGAAGCAGGTCACCAGGATCCACTTGAGGGCGGTCTGGCGGTGGTCGTAGCGCGCCCGGGCCATGCCTGTGGCGCCATTGCGGAGGCGCTTCAATGCCTGCCGGCGCGTGAGGATCGGGCGGAGCGTCCGGGTGACCAGGCCGTCGCGCCGGCGGCACGTCGAGTAGCCGATCTCGGGTGCGGCGTTGTCCGGGCAGCAGGCGCAGTCCACCGTCTCGGGCGAAATGTTGTGATGGACCATCATGGCCGGGTACATGGAGGCAAAGTCGATCTCGGCCACGCCCTCGTACAGGCCGGTGATGGGCTGGTAGACCAGGCCGCCCTTGTCCGCGACCAGAAGGTCCCAGGCCGTCTTCCACCGCTCGGGCTCGCCCTTCTTCCAGGGGACCAGGATGCCGTCGGTGAGCGCGCGGTCCAGTTGCATCATGCTGATGGCCGAGCCGGGCGAGGTCCGGGCCATCTTCTGGACCGGCACCTTGGACAGGCGGCTGAGTTCCAAGAGACCCGCCACCTCTGTCTCCTTCAGGATGAAGGAGTTCCGCGAGTCCAGGTGCCAACGACCGAAGAACGGATAGGACGGCGCCTGGTAGACGACGCGGCCGTAGGAGAAGTAGGAGCGCCCCGCACTCCGAATGCGGCGGCGCACCACCTCGCGATCGAACTCCAGCGGGATGCCGGCGCGGCGCGCGAGGTCGAGGAGGGCCGGGACGAGGAACGCGTCGCCCCAATCCGTGACGATGACGTGGGGGTCGAAGCGGCGGATCAACCGGTTGAGTTCGGTGAGCAGCGTCTCGGGGTCGCCCTCTTCGAGAATGGTCTCCTCGCCCTCGCAGGCCACGGTGAGGGAGCGGAGCTTCCCGATGGGGGCGCCGCGTCCCTGCTCGTCCCCCCGACTGGTCAAGGCCATCATGATGAG
>CAZXXV010000224.1:0-3775 GCA_964644725.1 uncultured bacterium | reverse complement strand
TGGGGGCGCCGCGTCCCTGCTCGTCCCCCCGACTGGTCAAGGCCATCATGATGAGTGGCGGCTCGGGATAATCCAGGTCCCACGCCGACCCCTCCACCTCGTAGCGCAGCTCCGCTGCGCCAGGGGCCAGGTGCCAGGGGTCAGGGGCCGGTTCCTTCTGGTCATTGACCATCCCGGATGAGTGCTTGGTCCCTGGCTCGCGGCTCGTCTCCCTCGGCTCTCGGCTCTCGTCTCTCGGCTCTCCTTCCCCATTGGTCATTGAGAATTGGTCATTGGTCATTTCCCGCGAGGCAGTAACTTTAGCGAGCGGGAATATCCCACGAGCATGGCAATAGCTGAGGGCCGGCGAGAGGTCGCAATCGTACAGCGTGATTCCGGGCCGAGGGAGCGCGAGGTGCCGCAGGAGGGCCGGCTGCCGTTCGGGATCGAGCAGCAGGAATTCCAGGACGTCGCGAGGCTCGCCGGTCCAGAACTCCTGGCGTCGGGTCATCCCGACCGGCGCGGCCAGCCGCATCTTGGAAAGGTCCGCGGCCAGTTGCCGGAGGGCCGCGACCGGGCCGGCCGCGTAGAAGCTGGGCTGGAACGGGTCCACCAGGCGGTAGCTCTTCCCCTCGGCGTCCACGACCCACACCACCATCCCGCCAGATGTCGGGTACGTATCGAAAATCCAACCCGTGAGGGGGAGCGTGGGGGAGTACATCGGAGACTCCGAGGGGGATCCACAGATTACGTCGCGCCATAGGCGGACCCGCCCGGATCGCAAGAGTTGCATCCTGGCAAGACCCGCCTCGGGCGGGCAGATGGCGCAGATTCTTTTAGAAACCTTCTGAACTCCGCAGTCAGATTGACCGCCGACGGTTTAGATATTCTGGCTGAGTTCACTTGCCAAGGATCGGTCGTTGGCACCTTCATTTGCTTTTCGGGTCACTCTTGTTGATGAGTCTCTTTCCTTTCCTCTCAATGAGCAGAAGGGGGAGAAGAATCTCACGCCAGTCCTCAATCGCACCGTTGACGCCACCGATCTCCAAGCCATCAGCGGCGTAATGTATTTCCAGTTTCTCCTTACAACATCCGCACTTGAGCAGGTACCGGGGGCTTCGCTTCCCTTCGGCTTTCTTGTGATACACCCGAATCTCAGGCTGTCCGAATCGCGCCGTGTCATAGAAGCGGTTCTGTCTGCGCAAGACTTTCATCTCGTCCTCTCATTTTCCGGGCGCCAACGCGCTGTCACGGAGCGGTCGCCGCGGGAAAGGTGTCCGGTACCTTTCTACGGTCAGGCGTTGGGCCGCAGGGGTCCCCAAACCTGTTCGAGTCGCAGTTGCCTGACCATCGAGTCGAGATAGTGGAAATCGAGCCGGCCGGCATGGGCCCGCAGAATGCCTCGGATGTCCTCTGCGCTGCGTTCGCTGGCTCCCTGCCGCAGCCAGAGCAGTTTGCTGATGACGGCATCCTCGGGGGTAGCAACCTGGGCAGTCACCCCCGGAGCGACTTCGAGGCGCTGTGCTCGGGCTAGTCGGCTTGTGTCGAACGCGTCGCCTGTGGAAAACCAGAAGTCCACCTTAAACACCAGGGTCCGATGAACGGCATTGAACTCCCCGCGGCGGGCGTAGGCCTCTCTTGCCGCATCCGGGCTGACGACGAAATCGGAATCGAGCGCTTCGACGAGGCGGTCCAGTTGATCCCGGGTAGGGGCGATCACGAAATCAATGTCCTGCGTGAATCGCGGTCGGCCATGCACCGTCGCAGCGATCCCCCCGGTGATCAGGTAGGGAATGCCGAGGCGGTCCAGGTGTGGGAGGACGGCGCGAAGCACCTGTTCAATCATCATAGATCCGTTTTCGCATCGCGGCCCGGAACTCCTCGGGCGTGTACTCAGGATGGGCCGCCCGGATGGACGCAGCGACCAGGGCGAAGCCGTCTTCGATCATGGCGAACACGATTCGGAGGCGCTCTTCGAGGGGCAATCGGCGCCACATCTCGACCTGGAGTGCCTCAGCCTGCTCGGGAGTCATCGGAGATCCTCTCGGTTCGGAACAGCCGGGTCCCCATCTTCACCTGGTTGTTTCGGCGCACTGTTAGCGGAACCGCCGGAGCCGATCGGACTACCTGTACGGAATGTGGTGCGCCTCCAGCCAGGCCTTCGCAATCTCCTCGAACGCCACCTGCCGAAAAGCGTGCCAGTCATCCTCGATGCCAAGCTGCTGAATCGCGTGCCGGAACCTTTGGAACGCGCCCGACCCGTGGATCGCGGCAAGCAGTTCGTCTCGCTCCTTTGGGGTGCTTCTGGAATGGGCAAACCGTTCCATGATGGCCCATTCGTGAATGTCGAACGGGGTGGGTAGCTGGAGAAAGCGCTCGGATTCTAGAGCCTCACGGACCTTCGGCAGGATCTCCTGTTGCCAGTCCGGCAGCTCTTCGACATCTACTGGCTCCTCCAGCAACCGGCGGTCCTCGTGCGTGACGGTCACGATCTCGCCCGTCTCGGGATCGAGATACGAGGCCCACTCGGCATTGGGTAGATCCATTGCCGCGACGATGTCTTGAAGCGAAACCTCGGCTGTCATGTTCGGCCGTACCTATGCTGCGGCGCCTTCGCTAATCAGGCTGCCACGAGCAAGTTAACCCAGGCAACAACGTCCCGGATTACGAACTCGCGAACGAGCCCGTCAGCATGTACGGGATACCCGCCCCGTCCAACGCCCCGATAATCCGGCGGAAGATGTCCTCTGTGCTCATCGGAGTGGAGGGGGAAGGTTGTCGGTCGTGAACGCCTGGCGCAGGAGCGCCTTCTTCAGGTCGAGCTCCGAGTAGTCGGGATGCCGACGCCGCAGGCGCGCCATCGTCAGGGCGCGCGCAGCGAGGCTCATATCGAGAGCCAGCCGGAGTCGCGCCGGGCCGCCCAACCGCCGGTGGATCTCTCTCTGCAAGGCCTCAGCCTCTGCGGTTGTGTCCAGGACGCGCATCATATTTGGTCTACGCCCCCGTTCCCTGTTTCAGAGCGGTTGAGGTTCCTCCCCCGCCCGGACGAGGCGGTGGGGGGTCTCCACATCACGACCGGAGTTGGCTTCGGTGCTCCACTCTCCGGACAAGAGGTCCACCAGATCTCCGTCGGCCATCCCCTGGGACTGGCCACTTGCCGCCGAAAAGGTGTCCGGTACCTTTCTTCTGGTGGTGGGCCGCAGCGAGAAACTCCTCGCGGGCGGCTGGGAGGAACGGGACCGGTTTCACCGGAGGCGGCGGCGAGCTTCGGAAAAGACGTCAGCCGCGGGAGTCGTCTGGACCTTACCCGCACGGTACTCGTCTAGACGGCGCTGGATCTCGGCCTCCCAGGCGCGCTCGACCTCGGTCGGGTCCTCGACCTCTTCGTCCAGACTCTCGATGAGCCGGCGCGCCAGACGAGCCCGCTCGCTGGCGGGCAGTTCCAACGCCCCAGCTTCTATCTGCTGCGGGGACATGCTCATGACTCAACCTCCTGTTGCGGTACCCGCAGAAGTATAACACATCAGGACCACACCGGTATCCCCTTGCAGGTGCTCGGGGCCGATCAGGTCGCTTCACGAGGTCCGCCGCGGGTGGCGGAGCGATGCGGCGAAGCGCAGTGCCGGGATGTCAGCTCCGGCCGCGGGATGGGCCGTGCGAGCGGCCCCAGCCCGCGGCGTCCCACGCCGCCGCCCCGATGCGCCGACGGCGTAGCGCCGGCGCTGTCAGCGGCCAACCTGCCGTGAGCCGCCGGGCTTGAGGAGATGGAGCCACCCGGGGTCACCCGACTGGAGCG
>CAZXXV010000223.1:2991-7343 GCA_964644725.1 uncultured bacterium | reverse complement strand
AGTGATCTCCTTCTGTTATTTTCGACTTCCGGGTCCGCACAAAGCCCGGCGCTAAACGCTTCCTCCGCCCGTGAACTTCAAGGCCATTTTTCCCTTGACATGCCCCATATGTTGGGCGTAATAAGAGGACCCCGCCCCAGACAATGGACCAATCGGATGTTTGGTTGTATAATAAAAGGCAGTCACGGTTTAGCCAACTTCCAGGGTTTTTCGACCGTCATGCAAACCGGTAACGTACCCCGCAGATCTCGGCGACCATCCCGTCAACCAGTTCCCCCGGCTGGGGGATTCCAGGGCAGGCACTTCACTCCCGCACACCCTTAAAGCTCATCGAGCCTGCCCCGCTGGGGCGGGGCAGGCTCGATTGTTTTTGACGGAGGATCCAATGGCAGAGCTCACCCGCCCAGTGAAGCAAGGCCAGTGGTCGGAATCTGCGCTTCGGGTGCTGCGAGAGCGATACCTGGACCGGTTCAAGAAGGCTGTGCCGGGAGAGCCCCCCTCGGCGATGGACGTGGCCGAGACCCCGGAGGAAATGTGCTGGCGCGTGGCCAGGGCGATCGCGGCCGCCGAGGTGACCTGGGGCAAGACCGAGGAACAGGTCCACGAGGTCGCCAGCCAGTTCTACGAGCTGATGGTGGACGGCTACTTCCTGCCGAATTCCCCGACGCTGATGAACGCAGGGAAGGACAACGGGCTGCAGTATTCGGCGTGCTTCGTCCTGCCCGTCGGGGATTCCATGGACGAGATCTTCGAGGCGGTGAAGCGGGCGGCCATCATCCACAAGAGCGGGGGCGGGACGGGCTTTGCCTTCTCGCGGCTCCGCCCCAAAGATACCCTGGTGAAATCCACCGGCGGCAAGGCCAGCGGCCCCGTCAGTTTCCTGCGTGTCTTCAACGGCGCCACCGAGGCCGTGAAGCAGGGCGGGACCCGGCGGGGCGCCAACATGGGCGTCCTCAAGGTGGACCACCCGGACATTCTGGAGTTCATCCGGTGCAAGCTGGATGGGGGCATCGCCAACTTCAACATCTCGGTCACCGCCACGGACACGTTCATGGACGCCCTGGCGGCCGA
The DNA here is from genome assembly GCA_964644725.1 of uncultured bacterium. Classification (GTDB taxonomy): domain Bacteria; phylum Methylomirabilota; class Methylomirabilia; order Methylomirabilales; family 2-02-FULL-66-22; genus 2-02-FULL-66-22. The sequence continues at coordinate 6,272 of CAZXXV010000223.1, read as the reverse complement.
CGGCGAGTACGACTTGATCGACCCCCACACCCAGAAGGTCACAGGCCGGCTGCGGGCGCGCGACGTCTTCGATTGGATCGTGGATGCGGCCTGGCGGAGCGGGGACCCCGGGCTCATCTTCATTGATCGGGTGAACCGCGGCCCGGCCAACCCGGTGCCCGAGCTGGAGACGATCGAGGCCACCAACCCCTGCGTGCCTGCGGATACCTGGATCATGACCGAGGCTGGTCCGCGCCAGGTGCGTGAACTGCTCGGCAAGCCTTTCCGCGCCATCGTGGATGGGACCGCGCACGCGAGCGGCGTGGAGGGCTTCTTCAAGACCGGTATGAGACCTCTGGTGCGGCTCCAGACGGTTGAGGGGTTTTCGCTGCGTCTGACTGCTGACCACCCGGTCCGACGGGTGACGCGCTTGACCCGCGACGCGTGCGTGACGGAATGGGTGGAAGCGGGGCGCCTTCGCCCCGGCGACCGGGTGGTCGTCCACGATCACCGGAACCTGGCGGGCTGGAACGGTGCCTACACGGAAGGCGAGGGCTACCTGGTCGGTCTGTTGGTCGGCGACGGGACGCTGAAGACCGACAAGGCGGTCCTCTCGGTCTGGAGTCCCGCGGCGTGTGCGGTGGCGAACGGCCCCTCCGAGGTGGCCGGGTCTGGGTCCGCGGCCGTCATGCGGACGGCCCTGGAATATGCCCGGGCGCTTCCCCATCGGGCGGACTTCAGGGGATGGATGGCCGTTCCCGGCCGGAGCGAGTTCCGCCTGGCGCTGGGATCCTTGAAGAAGCTGGCGGCCGAACTGGGCATGACGCCCGGCCGAAAGGACATCACGCCCAAAATGGAGCAGACGTCTTCCGATTTCTATCGCGGATTCCTTCGCGGCTTGTTCGACAGCGACGGGTCAGTCCAGGGATCGCAAAGGAAGGGCGTCAGTGTCCGCCTGGCCCAGAGCAACCGAGAGCGGCTGCTGGCTGTCCAACGCATGCTGTTGCGCCTGGGCATCGTCTCCACGCTGTACGAGGGGCATCGACCGCCGCAGGTTCGCCCGCTCCCCGACCAGCGGGGGGGCCGGCGGCGATATGCCACGACCGAGCAACACGAGCTCGTCGTTTCCGGGGAAAACGTCCTGTGGTTTGCCGAGCGCGTGGGCTTTTCCGACAGCGACAAGGACCTCAGGCTGCGGACAGTATGTTCGGCCTACAGGCGGGCGGTCAATCGGGAGAGATTCACGGCCCGGGTAGCCTCCGTCACGGACGCGGGAACGGAGGATGTGTACGATGTGCAGATCCCGGCTGTCCACGCCTTCGACGCCGACGGTCTGTACGCCCACAACTGCGGCGAGCAGCCCCTGGCCCCCAACGACGCGTGCAACTTGGCCTCCATCAATCTAGACAAGTTCGCGCGGCCCGAGAATGCTGCGGCGCCCATTGCCTGGGACGACTTGGAGCGGGTGGTCCGCCTCTCCGTCCGGTTTCTCGACGACGTCATCCAGGTGAACCCGTATCCGCTGCCCGAGATCATGGCCGAGGTCCACGCCAACCGCCGGATCGGTCTGGGGGTGATGGGCTGGGCCGATCTCTTGATCCAGCTCGGCATCCCGTATGACAGCGAGGCTGCGCTGGAGCTGGCCGACAAGATCATGGAGTTCATCACCACGATCGGCCGGGACGAGTCCTCCCGCCTGGTGGAGGAGCGAGGCCCGTTCCCGAACTGGCCCCACAGCATCTACCGCGAGGGCCGGCCGCTCCGCAACTCCACGGTGACGACCATCGCCCCCACGGGGACGATCAGCATCATCTCCGGCTGTTCCTCGGGGATCGAGCCGCTCTTCGCCGTCGCCTACAGCCACATCGTGGGCGACCGGCACCTCACCTTCGTGAACCCGCACTTCGAGGCGGTGGCGAGGCAGCGCGGCTTCTACAGCCCGGAGCTGATGGACAGGGTGGCCAAGCACGGGACCCTGCACGACCTATCCGAGGTGCCCGAGGACGTTCGCAGGGTCTTTGTCATCGCCCACGAGATCGCGCCGGAATGGCACGTGAGGATGCAGGCGGCCTTTCAGCGGCACACGGACAACGGGGTCTCCAAGACGATCAACCTGCCCAACTCGGCCACGGTGGAGGATGTGGCCCGGGCCTACCGGCTGGCCTACGACCTCGGGTGTCTCGGCATCACGGTGTTCCGGGATGGGTGCAAGTCCGGTCACGGAGGCCAGGTGCTGCACGTCGGCACCGCCGCCGCCGGCGCTGGCACCGGTGTTGCCACCGGTCCCGGGGGCGAGGAGGCTGAGAAGAAGGTGAAAGCGGCAGGGGAGGAGGCGGGACTCGTCAGGGTCGAGACCACGGTCAAGCCGCGCCCGCGGACGCTTCGCGGGGTGACCTACCGAATCGATACCCCGCTGGGCACCGGCTACGTGCACGTGAATCAGGGGCCGTCGGGGGAGCCGTTCGAGATCTTCCTGAACGTCGGCAAGGCGGGGAGCGACGTCCAGGCGGACGCCGAAGCGCTGGGCCGTCTGATCTCCCTCGTCCTGCGCATGCCCTCACCCCTTTCGCCGCGCGAGCGGGTGGAGGAGATCGTCAAGCAACTGGACCGCATCGGCGGACGGCGCGACGCGGGGATGGGCCCAACGCGGGTCCGCTCGATCCCGGACGCGATTGCGCAGGTCCTGGCAGAGCACGTGGGGCTGCGAGAGCCCGGGGTGGAGCACATCCGCGAGGCGCGGGAGGGCCGGGTGAAGGCCACCGACATGTGCCCGGACTGCCAGAACTTTACTCTGGTCTTCGAGGAAGGGTGCCAGAAGTGTCACGTGTGCGGCTTCAGCGAGTGCTGAGCCGCAGGGCGAGGGTTGACGATGCCTGAGAAACGGCGCAAGCGGGACCAAGGAACCTACTGCTTGGTTTTGAGCCGGTCGTGCGCTGACCTGTACAAGGAGATCGCCGAACTCTTCGCCGACCGGCCATATATCAAGGTGGTGGTGGACCGGCGGGAAGGGGAGGAAGGGATGACAGAGATCCCCGTCAAGGAGCGGCGCGGCGCCCGAACGCGAAAAGGGCGGGCCAACCCGAGGCAGGTATCGGTGCGGCTCAGGAAAGAGGCGTCATAGGGGCTGCGTCGAATCGATCCCTTGAAGCGAGCGGGAAAACCCCAGGATCAGGGAGAGAGCGGGACCACCACCGAGACACCGGACGAGACTCCGCTCAGGAAACCGGCGGCGTAACCACGAATACGATCCCCGGCTAGGTCAGGGGCGGAGCATCCTTCTGACCACGCCGGGGTTTTTCGTC
>CAZXXV010000223.1:0-2891 GCA_964644725.1 uncultured bacterium | reverse complement strand
TCGGAAGACCAGGTCCGGGATGGGGTCATCTCGTACGGGGTCTCGTCCTACGGTTACGATATCCGCGTGGCGGACGAGTTCAAGATCTTCACCAACATCAACAGTACCATCGTGGACCCGAAGCGCTTCGACCAGCAGTCCTTCGTGGACTTCAAGGGAGACGTCTGCATCATTCCCCCTAACTCGTTCGTCCTGGCCCGGACCGTGGAGTACTTCCGGATCCCCCGAAACATCCTCACCATCTGCGTCGGCAAGTCCACCTATGCCCGCTGCGGCATCATCGTGAACGTCACCCCCTTCGAGCCGGAGTGGGAGGGGACGGCCACCCTGGAGATCAGCAACACCACGCCGCTCCCTGCCAAGATCTACGCCAACGAAGGCATCGCCCAGGTTGTCTTCTTCGAAGCCGACGAGATCTGCGAAACCTCCTACGCGGACAAGAAAGGGAAGTACCAAGCCCAGCGCGAGATCACATTGCCGAAGATTTGAACGATTGGGGGAAGCAGGAGGCGCGTGCATTACGCCGTCGTAATTGAGGAGGCTGGTGGAAACCTGTCGGCCTATGTACCCAACCTGCCAGGCTGTCTGGCGACGGGTCCTGATCGAGAGGCGGTGTTGGAGGCAATTCGTTGAACCATCAAGAGGCACTTGGCTGTGATGGTAAAGAATGGGGAGCCCATTCCAGAACCCAAGGCATCTATTCACTATATTGAAGTTTCCGCCTGACGACCGGTGGAATCGGTGGACATCCACGCTTGGATGAGTGCTATAATCCGCCGGGTGAGACTACCCATGATGTCATTGCGAGCGATAAGCCAATGAACCGCGCAGAGGCGATCGCGACAAACGGCCTCATCCGGGAATCCGCTTCCCGAGAGGACAACAAGCTTCGACCCGAGGACCGTGCCGTGCATGACTGGTATCGCTTTGTCCTGTCCTTCCCGCCCCACCTCGTCCGTGATTATCTCCAACGGTTCGGAATAGACAGCGGCAAGCGTGTTCTCGACCCGTTCTGCGGCACTGGCACCACTCTCGTCGAGTGCAAGAAGCTAGGCATTCCGAGCGTCGGGATCGAATCCAATCCAATGGCCTGCTTTGCCAGCCAGGTGAAAGTGGATTGGCGGGTGGACCCCGATGGCTTATTGCGGCACGCCAGCTCTATCGCTAAGCGCACCCTGGCAGAACTCGAAGGCCAGAACATCGTTGATGACACCGGCGACCTGCCACTCTTCTCTAAGGCTCAGAAAACCCTCACGAACCTCCGGACGCTTCCTGCAGAGGCCTGGAAGCTGCTCCTGAAGGATTCCATCAGTCCGTTGCCGTTGCACAAGACTCTGGTACTGCTTGACGCCATCGAGGCTCAGAAGGACCAGCGATTCAGCCGACATGAGCGACTGGCTCTCGCGAAGGCGCTTGTCTTCGGGATCAGCAACCTACACTTCGGGCCGGAAGTCGGAGTCCGCCCTCCCAAGACGGACGCACCGGTAATCGCGAATATGCCTATCCACTTCACTCCAGCAGCCGCCAGATGTTGAGGGTCCGGACGTTGCCTGACCCCATTATATTGCGGTCACCTGAGTGATGTGGATACGCATAATCGCGAATTGGCTGAAAAATGTCCGGGCGATGTCCGACGATCTTCATAGGTTCCAGGGCAAAGCCCACGCCGAGGCGGTCGTCCATCAGGCTGACTCCCGGTATTTGTCCACCGTTCTAGAGCCAAATTCGGTGGACGCAGTAATCACGTCGCCGCCGTATCCCAACGAGAAGGATTACACGCGGACGACGCGCTTGGAGTCGGTCCTTCTGGGATTCATCCGCACCCGGCAGGACCTGCGTGCTCTCAAGCAAAGCTTGGTGCGGTCGAATACGCGAGGCGTTTACAAGGCCGACCGGGATGACCTCTTGGTGGCCAACCATAGCGAGATACAGCGCATCGCCAATGCCATCGAGAACCGACGGATCGAGCTTGGCAAGACCTCTGGGTTCGAGCGTCTCTACGGACGGGTGACGAAGCTGTATTTCGGTGGCATGGCCCGGCACCTGGCAGAGCTCCGCACGATTCTACGGCCTGGTGCCCAGCTGGCCTACGTTGTAGGTGACCAGGCGTCGTACCTGCAAGTGATGATTCGAACGGGACAGCTGTTGGCCGAGATTGCTGAGTCTCTCGGGTATGAAACAGTCTCGTTGGATCTGTTCCGAACTCGTCTGGCCACAGCCACAAAGGAGCAATTGCGCGAGGAAGTTGTGGTCCTGCGATGGCCGGGAAAAGGACGACCTCGGCACAATCCCGAAGAGAATCGTGTCGCACGAGCGGGGTGGCGCGATGACCGACTCAAATCGGTATTCGAAGATCATTGAGCGGGTGTTCTTCTCTCACTACAAAGGTGGAGCGACGGAAATCCCCTTCGAAAGAGAAGATATCGTTCGAATTGCGAGGGAACTAAACATCAAGCTGCCGAAAAATCTGGGTGACGTGATCTACAGCTTCCGCTACCGAACACCACTACCCGAGTCGGTTCGGGCCAAAGCACCCAAGGGAAAGGAATGGATCATCCGACCGGCGGGTGCATCGAGGTACCGCTTCGTCGCTGTGAGCCGGGCAACCATCGCTCCCAGCAAGATGATGGCTGAGACAAAGGTACCCGACTCGACTCCAGGCGTTATAGCGATGTACGCGCTCAGTGACGAGCAGGCGCTATTGGCCAAATTGCGGTACAACCGATTGATTGACATATTCACCGGCGTTGCATGCTATTCGCTTCAGAGCCATTTGCGGACGACTGTCCGCCAGCTTGGGCAGGTGGAGACAGACGAGATTTACATCGGGCTGGACAAGCGAGGTGCGCACTACGTATTCCCTGTCCAGGCGAAGGGTGGAAATAGGGGAC